>PKTO01000308.1 GCA_002869095.1 Clostridiales bacterium | reverse complement strand
GTTCTTGCATACATCCCTTGCGCTCATTTCGGGCTGGAGGTCGTAAGTGGCAACCTTGGGCGAAGGGACAAGAATCCTCTTTTCGCCCGGGAAAGGCTCCTCCCTGCCTCCGTTGAAGAAAAAGGTCACGTGTGCGTATTTTTCAGTTTCCGCTATTCGTAGCTGCTTGAGGTCGTTTGCAGAAAGATATTCCCCCAGGGTGTTTTTCAGGGATTGGGGCTCGTAAGCCACTCTGACGCCCGGCATTGTCTGGTCGTATTGGGTCAGGCAGACATAATTGAGAGGGAAAAATCCCTTCTTGCGCACGAATCCCTTTGAATTTTCGTCTGTGAATGCCCGCGTTATCTGCCTTGCCCTGTCGGGCCTGAAATTGAACATTATGACCGAGTCGTTCTCCTTGACCGTAGCTACAGGTTTGCCCCCTTCGAGAATCACGGATGGCTTGACGAACTCGTCCGTTTCCCCTCTCTTGTAGGCATTCTCTACAGCCGCGTAGGCGCTTTCGCATTCTTCGCCCTGCCCGTATGCCATGGCTTCATACGCCAACTGTATCCTTTCCCATCTGTTGTCCCGGTCCATGGCGTAGTAGCGTCCCGAAACGCTCGCTATTTTGCCTGTTTCCAGGCGCTCCATGCGGTCTTCGAGCGATTTTATGAAAGCCTTGGCCGCCTTGGGAGCAGTGTCTCGCCCGTCAAGAAACGCATGGACGTATACCTTTTTCAGGCCGGCGTTGCGCGCAAGCTTGAGAAGGGCGAAAAGGTGGTCTATGTGGCTGTGCACTCCGCCGTCTGAAAGAAGTCCCCATAGATGAAGGGAGCTGTCGTTTTTCATTGCATTTGAGACTGACTGCATGAATGCGAAATTGCTGTAGAATTTTCCGTTTTCTATTTCGTTGGTTATGCGCGTTAGCTCCTGGTACACGATTCTTCCCGCGCCTATGTTGAGATGACCCACTTCGGAATTGCCCATCTGCCCTTCCGGAAGCCCCACGTAGGATCCGCTGGCTTGAAGGCTGGATGTGGGCCATAGGCTTGAAAGCTTGTCCATGTTTGGCGTTTCGGCCGCAAGGACAGCATTTCCCTTTGGATTGCCGCTCAATCCGTAACCGTCAAGTATCATTAAAACGACGGGTTTTTTCATGACATGTTTCCTCCCTGGTTATTGATGAAATTGCTATGTAAACTGTTCAATATGAGTTTACCACAAATATGGACCGGGTGTTTAAATTAAACATAATTGTAATTATTCCATTATACTGCACTGGGGACGGCAAAAAAATTGGCTAAATGCATAAAGGCCTTGAAATCAACTCGTCTTGCAATTTTTTTCTGTTATAATGTAGTAGGACAAAATTGAAAACTTCAATGGATTCGGAGGGAACAAATGAATAACTTGGAAGAGAGAACAATCAAGACAATCAGATTCATATCGGCCGAGGGAGTGCAAAAGGCAAACTCGGGCCATCCGGGACTGCCCATGGGGGCGGCCGCTGCGGCTTTTGCATTGTGGGGACGCTTCCTCAAGGGGTGCGGGAAAGACCCTGCATGGCCCGACAGGGACCGCTTCGTATTGTCGGCCGGGCACGGCTCCATGCTTCTTTACACTCTGCTGCACCTGTTCGGCTACGACCTTACAATGGAAGACCTGAAGAATTTCAGGCAATGGGGAAGCAAGACTCCGGGCCATCCCGAATACGGGCACACTCCGGGTGTCGAAACAACCACAGGCCCTCTTGGACAGGGATTCGCAAATGCCGTAGGAATGGCCATAGCCGAGAAAAGGCTTGCCGCCGAATTCAACACTGACGACATGAAGCCGGTCGACCACTTCACCTATGTGCTGGCGGGTGACGGAGACCTGATGGAAGGGGTTTCGGCGGAAGCCGCATCGCTTGCAGGCCATCTGGGACTCGGCAAGCTAATAGCCATATACGACGACAACGGAATCACAATCGACGGAAAGACCGACATTGCCTTCACAGAAGACACGGGCAAGCGGTTTGAAGCCTACGGATGGCAGGTTATAAGGGTTGCGGACGGAAACGACCCCGAAGCCATAGCGGAGGCGATAGAGTCCGCCAGAAAAGAGACGGAGAGACCTTCGATGCTGATGGTCAAAACGGTAATCGGATACGGAAGCCCGGGCAAGGCGGGGACCTCCGGGGTTCACGGTTCACCGCTCGGAGAAGACGAAATAGAATTGATGAGAAAGTCCCAGGGATGGGAATATCCCGCGTTCACGGTTCCTGAAGATGTGGAAGAGAACATGCGAAGCATAAGGGCCGAAAAGGAAAAGCAAAGAGACCAGTGGTACGCCCTGTTTGAAAAGTATGCCGAAAAGTATCCCGACAAGGCAAAGAAATGGAAGGAATGGCACGAAAAGAGCCTTCCCGAGGGGGCCGCGTCGGACAAGAGGCTCTGGACATTTGAAAAAAAATCCGAAGCGACACGCGCAAGCGGCGGCAGGGTTCTCAATCTTCTCTCGGAGCATATAGAAAACTTCATGGGAGGCTCGGCAGACCTCAACGCGTCCACAAAAACGCGCCTCGCAGGAAAAGGGGACTTTCAAAAGGATTCATCGCAAGGCTCAAACATCAATTTCGGAATAAGGGAACACGCAATGGGCGGAATTTTAAACGGCATTTCCCTTCACGGGGGATTCAGGGTCTTCGGGTCCACATTCCTTGTTTTCTTCGACTACATGAAGCCGGCGGTAAGGCTTTCGGCGCTCATGAAGCAGCCCGTAATATATGTATATACGCATGACAGCATAGGAGTAGGCGAAGACGGACCAACCCACCAGCCCATAGAGCACCTCGCATCGATGAGGTCGATCCCGGGACTCAAGGTTTTCAGGCCCGCGGATGCAAAGGAAACCGTAATATCCTGGCTGCAGGCGCTCGAATACACGGAAGGACCGTCAGCCATAGTCCTTTCGAGGCAGAACCTGCCGCTTCTCGAGGGCGTAGCCAAAGCGGCATACATGGGTGCCCATGTGCTTAGGAAGGAATCCAAAGAGGCAGCCGACGTATTATTGGCCGCCAGCGGTTCGGAGGTTTCCCTGGTTCTTGAAGCCGCCAAGCTTCTTGAGAAGGACGGAATAGACGCAAGGGTGGTAAGCTTTATTTCCTGGGAAATATTTGATGAACAGACAAAGGCCTACAGGGAAAGCGTTTTGCCAGAAGGCGTTCCTGTAGTGGCTGTAGAAGCCGCAAGCCCCATGGGATGGCACAAGTATACAGGCAAGAGCGGAAAGGTCATGGCAATGGAAGGTTTAGGGGCGTCGGCTCCGGCTCCGGTCCTCATGGAGAAATTCGGATTCACCCCCGAAAACATAGCCGCTCAGGCAAAGGAAGCAATAAAAGAAAAGTAGAAGAAAAATATGAATTCAAAAAGCACCGACCCTTGTCAAAAAGGGCCGGTGCTTTTTTTTGTCTCCGAAAAGACAATGCGACAAAAAATACAATAAAGTCGGGAATCTAAGGCCAAAACCAGGGAGTAAAGGCCCGATATTCCTTGGACACCTCTATAGTACACGATTGATAAAATAATGTCAATAAATATTTGTAAACATTTGGCAGCAAAAAGCGGATCAATTTGTGAAAAAGAAAAGGTTGGAAAGAATTATGATTCATAGAAACCCAAAGGTTTCCGTATTCTGATTATGAAGCGGCAGGTACGGGAATAAATAGAGCGACCACAAAAATCCGAAAAGAGGGTGATAATGCATGAAAAAAAAGGAAGCGCAGGCATTGACCTATAGTGCGAAAAATCTTCCAAAGGAAAAATATGCC
>PKTO01000186.1 GCA_002869095.1 Clostridiales bacterium | reverse complement strand
GATTGCTTCAATTATTTGCTCTTTTGTCATTTTAAACACCTCACTATTTTTTGTTTACGCTTCCGCGTTTTCTTCATTTTTCTTGTCGGCAATCGCCTTGGCCATGTAAACGAAATTGCTGACAGGCGATTTGATGCTTCCCATAAACTTGGCGATCAAGACTTCTCTTGTCGGTATGTTGGCAATACTGCTCAGTTTTTCAAAGTCGCAGTATTGTCCTTCGACAACGGCCGACTTGAGTTCAAGCAATTTATGCTTCTTGGCAAATTCGTGTACCAATTTTGCTGGTACAATCGGATCTTCAAACCCAAACGCAATGGCGTTCGGCCCCTTGAGATCTTCTGTCAAAGCCTCGAAATCAGTTCCTTCAATAGCTATTTTCACAAGATTGTTCTTGTAAATTTTGTATTCCGCACCGGCTTCGCGAAACTGCTTTCTAAGTTCCGTAACTTCCTCTACGTTGAGTCCTCTGTAATCCACAAGAACCGCCGCTTGGGCTTTGTCGAACTTTTCTTTTATCTCTTGAACCGCTTTTTTCTTTCTGTCAAAATTCTTGGACATGTGCACACCTCCTCAATTTAATATCCTGCCAATGAAAAGACCTCCAGGCGGTGCAAACGCAAAGAGGCCAGATAGTTTCATAAAAACTGACAAATCTGCCTCGGCAGGTAATTTTAAGCTGTTCGCACCTACTGTCTGTGGCTATGCAATTATTTTCCTATTTTAGCAGTATTTATTTTGATTCCAGGTCCCATAGTGCTTGTCATGGTGACACTTCTCAAGTATGTGCCCTTTGCCGATGCCGGTTTGGCTTTGATGATTGCCGCCATCAACGTATTGAAGTTTTCCATGATTTCTTTGTCTCCAAATGACACTTTGCCTAATGGAACATGGATGATGTTTGCTTTGTCAAGCCTGTATTCGACTTTTCCGGCTTTGATTTCCTTTACAGCCTTGTCGATGTCGAAGGTAACGGTTCCCGATTTCGGGTTTGGCATGAGACCCTTCGGTCCCAGCACTCTTCCGAGACGGCCAACTATTCCCATCATGTCAGGCGTTGCAACAATAACATCGAAATCGAACCAGTTCTCTTTCTGAATCTTTTCAGTCATGTCTTCGGCTCCAACGAAATCGGCTCCGGCTTCTCTGGCCTCGTCGGCCTTTTCGCCTTTGGCTATGACCAATACTTTTTTCGATTTTCCTGTTCCGTTTGGAAGAACGATGGCTCCACGGACTTGTTGGTCGGCGTGTCTTCCATCTACACCCATTTTGATGTGCAATTCTACGTTCTCATCAAAATTGGCTTTTGTCATATCCTTCAAAAGCGCTATTGCTTCATTTGGCTCGTAAAAGTTCAACCTGTCAACTTTTTTGAAATTATCTTGATACTTCTTTCCTCTTTTAGGCATGTCTTTCCCTCCTTCGTGGTATTAACGGGTGCCCCCTCCCACTTGATGTTACTCTTTTATTGTGATTCCCATGCTGCGTGCCGTGCCTTTGATCATGCTCATTGCCGTTTCGACGCTTCCCGCATTCAAATCGGGCATCTTCAATTCGGCTATTTCCCTTACTTGATCCAATGTAACGCTAGCCACTTTGACAAGATTGGGTTCTCCTGAAGCTTTCGGAATTCCAGCCGCTTTTTTCAAAAGAACTGCCGCAGGCGGAGTTTTGGTGATAAAGCTGAATGACCTGTCTTGATAAACCGTTATTACAACCGGTATTGTCAATCCTCCCTTGTCAGCTGTTTTAGCATTGAACTCCTTGCAAAACTGCATTATGTTGACTCCATGCTGTCCCAAAGCCGGACCTACCGGTGGTGCCGGTGTGGCTTTTCCTGCAGTAATCTGCAACTTGATGAGACCAGTAACTTTTTTTGCCATGTTTTCACCTCCTGTCATTCAAATTCGGTTTATGGCACTACATTTTTTCAACCTGGATAAAATCCAGTTCAACCGGCGTTTCTCTTCCAAACATGTCGATAAGAACCTTGAATGTCTGCTTGTCCATGTGTACTTCCTCGACCGATCCGACAAAATTCTCGAATGGTCCGGATATGACTTTGATTTTTTCGCCTACGCTGATGTCAATCCTTGGAAGTCCGTCTTCGATTCCCATTTTTCGGACTTCATCATCCGAAAGCGGAACCGGTTTTGATCCCGGGCCTACAAATCCCGTGACACCTCTTGTGTTTCGTACAACATACCAAGATTCATCAGTCATTACCATCTTGACCAAGACGTAACCGGGGAAAATCTTTCTTTGAACGACTTTCCTTTTACCGTTCTTGATTTCGACTCTGTCTTCCATAGGCACTTTAATGTCCAGGATGATGTCCTCCATGCCACGGTTGGTCACAATCTTCTCCATATTCGCTTTTACTTTGTTCTCGTATCCCGAGTAAGTATGTGCAACATACCATTTAGCATTTTCAGACATATTAAAGAGGATTACCTTTTTTTAGATAATCACTCTACCCTCCCTTTTTGTTTCAATACTAGTTGATCAGCATTTTGATGAATTGAGCAAAGGCCGAATCGAAAACCCAGATGCCAAACGCAACCAGTGCGCATGTAACCAGAACGACTCCCGTATATGATTTCAGTTCACCTCTGTTTGGCCAATTCACTTTCTTGAGCTCCATCCTTACACTCTTCATGTACTTGACGGGGCCTTGCCTCTTGTTCACACTTGTTTGTGTCGCCATTTTCCCACATCCTTAGTAGTAATAACAGATCCCGAAACTATTTTGTTTCTTTGTGCATAGTGTGTGTCTTGCAAAATCTGCAGTATTTCTTCAATTCAAGCCTATCAGGATTATTTTTCTTGTTCTTCATAGTGTTGTAATTTCTCTGCTTGCATTCTGTGCAGGCAAGTGTTACTTTAACCCTCAACCTTAACACCTCCCGAATTCTACTGTTTGTAATTGATACTTCGTGGCACACTCCGCCACCTTAAGGTCACTAATATAAACTATCACAATTTGCCGGTCATGTCAACAGAATTTCGCATCGCTGCCGACTGTATCGCGGAAATGAATCAACTCAAAATAAAAACCGGAAGAAAAGGTTTCCACCCTGTCTTCCGGTTTAACCTTGGCTTATTCGATTATCGTGGCTACTGCTCCGGCTCCGACTGTTCTTCCGCCTTCTCTGATGGCGAATCTGAGTCCCTCTTCGATGGCTATCGGAGTGATCAGGTCTATTGTCATCTCGATGTTGTCTCCGGGCATGCACATTTCGACGCCTTCAGGCAATTGGATGTTTCCTGTAACGTCTGTTGTCCTGAAATAGAACTGCGGTCTGTATCCGTTGAAGAAAGGTGTGTGTCTTCCGCCTTCTTCTTTTTTAAGCACGTATACTTGCGCCGTGTATTTCGTGTGGGGATGTATCGATCCCGGCTTGGCCAATACTTGTCCTCTTTCGATGTCGTCTCTGGCTACTCCTCTGAGCAATACGCCGATGTTGTCTCCGGCTTGTCCTTGGTCAAGAAGCTTTCTGAACATCTCTACGCCTGTTACGACTACGGATCTTGTCTCTTCGGTCATTCCTACGATTTCGACTGTTTCCTGTACTTTTACGATTCCTCTTTCGACTCTTCCTGTTGCAACTGTTCCTCTTCCTGTTATGGAGAATACATCCTCTACAGGCATCAGGAACGGCTTTTCTGTTTCTCTTTGCGGCTCGGGAATGTATTCGTCTACGGCTTCGAAAAGCTCGATGATCGAGTCTCCCCATGGGCTCTCGGGATCTTCAAGCGCTTTGAGTGCGGATCCTTTTATGATCGGCGTGTCGTCGCCGGGGAATTCGTATTCGTCAAGAAGTTCGCGAACTTCCAT
>PKTO01000028.1 GCA_002869095.1 Clostridiales bacterium | reverse complement strand
TTCCGTGGTGATGCTCCCAACTGCGCAGGCTATCAAAGCCGGGAACAGTATTGCGTAGTTGTCTGTAAGCTCAACGACCATAAGAGATGCGGCTATCGGAGCTTCCGCAAAACTTGCGAACATTACGCCGACTCCTATTATCGAGTAAGTGTCTCCACCGAATATCTGTTCCGGAAAGAACCGCTCAAGCAGGTTTCCGTATATGGAACCGAATGTCGCGCCTATGTAAAGTCCCGGAACGAAAACACCGCCTATGTTTCCGCTTCCCAGCGTCATGAATGTCGCGATGAATTTTGCCACAAGCAGCATCATCAACATCTTCATGCCGAACTCGCCCTGCACTATTCTGGGTATTGTATTGAATTCTATGTCGTATATGAGAGGAAGGAAGTATCCTATTATGCCTACGACAGTCGCCCCGAACAGAGGCTTTGCAAATTTGGGCATCTCAGTCATTTCCCTGAAGAATTTTTTCGTCTTTTCCAATCCGCAGATATACGCCAAAGATACGATGCTCATCAATATGCCCAGCAAAACATAAAATCCTATCTCTCCATAATCCTTTATCCCATACACCCCTTCAATTACCAGAAACGGCGTATGCCCTATTATGACCCTTCCAATAAAAGCGGCTGTTATAGATGAAATGAATATTGGCGTGAAATATTCGAAGAAATCCCTGTTCATCATGACCTCCAATACAAAAATGGTCGCAAAAACAGGGGTGTCGAAAACTGCGGCCACACTTCCGGCAACTCCGCATCCTATAAGTATCCTTATCTTTCGTCTGGAAAACCCCGCCCTGTATCCTATGTTGGAACCAATGGCCCCGCCCAGGTGTACAATGGGTCCGTGCCTGCCGGCCGAAAGCCCTCCCGAGATAGTTATTATAGTAGCCAGCATCTTTATGATGACGCTTTTGGGCTTCATCAAAAACCTGTTGATGAGCTTTATTTCCTCTATGACTTCAGTCACTCCGCACCCTGACTCATCGTCCTTTATCATGTACATGTTTATGAGACCTACTGAAAGTCCCGCCAGCATAGGTATTACAAGAAACCGGTTCCTGCTCATTGAAAGGAATTCCGAAACTCCCCCATACAGGAGCCTGTGTATCTCGTCAAGGGACCAATTGAACAGCATGCCTGCCAAACCCGTTGCAACGCCCACTAAAACAGCCAAAAGCGAAACGCTCAGCCTGTCGTATCTTCCATTTCTGTTTTCTGTGGAGGTTTTTCCTTCCATAATACTGCCATCTCTCTAAAAAAATTTTTTAAAAAAATGTTTATTTCCTTGAATTAGGGTTATATATATAACATCTTAATCCCTACTCCCCCTATAATAATAGGGGCGGAGACTTCCGCTCTTGTTATTCTTTTTTTTTTGAACTTCTCATTTGTTTATTCCTGCGTGTAAATTGATGTCATCAATTCTTCGGTAGCCATTGGATCATGAAGGAAATATGAAAGTCCCATATTTGTAACCCTTCCCGGTATTCTATAAGTGGTGATGTCGTTTCTGGTCATTCCCACTGCGCTCTTCGCGTAGTATAGTATGTCAGGAAGGCTCATGCCTGTTTTGACATATTTGAACATAGTATTGGCAATCACAGGCAATTTGAAGCTCAATATGTTTTTTGCCGCCGATTTAAGAAATGCCTGCTGCGCTTCTATCCTGCCCAAATCGCCATTTTGATATCCGGTGCCGTCGTTGTTCTTGCGGAATCTCAGATACTCGATGGCATTTTCACCTCTCAATGTTTGAACCCCTTCTTCAAAATGTATGTGCAGTTCAGGCTCTGCGTAAATGTCGTCATAGTCCATTTTTATTGGTATGTTGACTTCAACGCCGCCTATTGAATCGACTATCCTCTCAATTCCCGAATATGTGACTTTGACATATTCATGCACAGGAACGTCAAGTATGTCGGAAACTATTGCCATCACCTGCTCGGCTCCACCATGGGAATAAGCTGCATTTATTTTTTTCTGGTCCGCATCGTCAAATCCTTTTCTGTAATAATAAGTGTCTCTCGGAACCGATACAATATCCAGTTTTCCACTGTCGGGGTCGAAGCTTGCAAGCATTATTGTATCTGTTCTATAGCCTTCCAGTCCCAAAAGCAAAACGTTTACACGGCTGCTTTCCTTTACCGCTTTTTCCAAAGGGGTTTCGGCATCTATTTCCGTTTCCGCCTGGTTTGGAAAAATGGATTCTTCCGGGTTTTCTTCGGCTTCCGCACTGGATGTGGGGTCGTAATACTTGAAGAAAGCAAATGTCCCGGATCCTATCAATATTGTAAAGCAAAGAAAAGCCACCGCAAATACTTTAAAAAAGGTTTTCATCAAAATCACTCCATTATCTGAATAGGCATTTATCATTATTTGAAATCCGCACAGGTGCAAATGTCGCCTTTCAATTCTAACACATATTGCAATTGTAATTGTATAAAAATACTTTACAATTCTGTTACCCTTGTTCAATATGGATAAGCACATACAATCTCAGTTTCATTCTACCACAAGCGGATTGGATTATGCACATGGATTTGCCCCGACAGCCATTCCGGACCATCGGGGCAATCAATTCAATTTATAAATCAAACACTTTCGCTATCGCATGAACAGCCTTTATCTTGTCTTTGGGATTTATCGTATATGATATTCGAATTTCGGAAGTCGTGACCTGCTTGAATTCGATTTCATTTTCAGCCAGTATTTTAAACATTTTGGCCGCCACACCCGAATGCGTCCTCATTCCATTTCCAACCACCGAAAGTTTTGTGATTTCCTCGTCGATTTCGGATCTTACGCCTCCATTTTCATTTTCGAAGTCGGATATGACTTCCCTTATGGAGTTCAAATCGCCTTTGTCAGCCGTGAACGAAATATTGATGAATCCGTCATGGGGAGCCGTCTGGCTTATCATGTCTATGTTGACATCCCTTTCCGCAAGTTTCTCAAACAAAACCGATACAACTTTCGTAGAATAAGGTATTCCGTTTATTGTAATCATAATGTCGTCATCGCTGACCGACAATCCCGTAATCACTTTTTCTTCCATGCTCGCATCATGCTCCTTTATATAGGTCCCCGGACGTTCCTCCGTACTTAAGGCGACATAGATTGGAACACCGAATTTCTGTCCTATTTCAACAGAACGCGTTTGCATGACTCCGGCTCCCAAACTCGCCATTTCCATCATTTCCTCGTAGCTTATGGCCTCGAGCTTTTTAGCTTCCGCATACAGTCTAGGATCGACGGTATATATGCCCTCCACGTCAGTATATATTTCACAGTTGCACGAAAGTTTCGCCGCAAGCGCTACAGCCGTGGTGTCCGATCCGCCCCGCCCAAGCGTTGTTATGTTTCCCTTTTCGTTTACTCCCTGGAAACCTGCCACAACAACTATCTTGCCTTTGTCCAGTTCCTCTTTGACATTAGATATTTCAATGTCTGTTATTCTTGCGTTCGTATGCCTGCCGCCCGTGAGTATTCCGGCTTGGAATCCTGTCATGGATATCGAATCGAAGCCAAGCTCCTTTAGTGCGATGGAGAGAAGTGAAATCGAAATCTGCTCGCCTGTAGACATTAGCATGTCCATTTCTCTGGTTGGCGGATTTTCCGAAATCTCTTTTGCCATCCCAACGAGCATGTTGGTTGTCTTTCCCATTGCCGAAACAACAACTACAACCTGGTCTCCCGCTTCACGCCTTTTGGCTACACGTCTTGCCACATTTTTTATTTTTCCTATTGTACCTACGGAGCTTCCTCCGTATTTTTGCACTACAATCGCCATATCAAGATGCCTCCTTTCCTATATGATGTCATTTCTTATCAAATC
>PKTO01000240.1 GCA_002869095.1 Clostridiales bacterium | reverse complement strand
TGAAAGCGTAAGAAAAGAATTTGTTGAAAAAGGCTACAGCTATAGAATCATTGAATTCGAGGACAGCACCGCCACGGTTCAGCTGGCTGCAGAGGCGCTTGGTGTGGAGCCGGGCATGATTGCAAAGACAATGGCCTTCGACCTCAAGGATGAGGATATTTTGGTTCTGATGAAGGGCGACACAAGAATAGACAACAAGAAATTCAAGGCGGAATTCGGGAAAAAGGCAAAGATGGTTCCATCCGAAGAAATTGAGGAAAGGACGGGGCATCCGATGGGTGGAGTTTGCCCTTTCGGAAACACCAGGGGCCTGAGAGTTTTTGTGGATGAAAGCCTGAAGATTTATGATGTGGTGTATCCGGCTGCAGGATCAAGGAATTCGGCTGTTGAGATAACTGTAGAGGAATTGGCTGAATATGCAGGCAACAGATGGGTCTCCATAGGAAAGGAGTAGGCATGGAAAGGGAAATGAGAAGGAAAGACAGGAAGGTGTCTGATGAAAAGGCTTGGGAAATGCTTGAAACAGCCGAATGGGGTGTTCTGTCCCTGGCGTCGGCAGGAGGAGAGCCGTATGGAGTGCCTCTCAATTATGCCTGCCAAGGCAAGTGCCTTTACATACATTGCGCAATTGAAGGAAAAAAGATTGATATGATAAAAGAAAACGATAAGGCGTCGTTTTGCTGTGTCGTTTCCGCAAAAGCAATTCCGGAAAAATTCACAACAGCCTATGCAAGCGCAATTGCGAAAGGCAAGGTCGAAATTGCATCTGATGAAGATAAGAGAAAGGCCTTAAAACTTTTGATTGAAAAATATTGCGCGGGATTGGAGAAGGAAGGACTGGAGTATACAGAAAAGCTTTATGGAATAACCGAAGTGATAAAGTTTTCCGTTGAATCAGTTTCAGGAAAATCCAACATATAGCCATTTCAAAAAAGCGCCGAATGGATTCCATGCGGCGCTTTTTTTCAGCCAATCAAATTTTTGATTTTTCATAGTAGCCCTTCATTGTCTCTTCAGGCACCATGCTGCCACCGGTTGCCCAGGCAAGGTGAAGAATGTTTTCTGCCTCCAAACCGTGTCTTTTAAGATACTCCTTGCCTTTTTCGCTGCCCTCGATGAGGCATGGCCCGGGGAAACCGGCAAGAGCGGAAGGCTCAAGCCATAGGTCCTCGCTGTCAGCAAGCATTCCCAGAAGCCTGTAAAGGTTTTTGTCGGTCGAAGTAAATATTCCGCTTATGAGTTTTTTCATGGTTTTGCCTACAAATCCGGAAGGCCTTCCGACGGCAAGACCGTCCGCTTCGGTTAGATTGTCGATTGCAAAATCCTGAACAGACACTTTTTCATGAAGGCCGGTCATCATGCCGATCAGCATGCAGGGGGAATGGGTCGGCTCTGCAAAAAAACAGTGTACGGAATCTCCAAACACGGCTTTCAGTCCGAATGCCACGCCTCCGGGTCCGCCTCCCACTCCGCATGGCAGATATACGAAAAGGGGATGCTTTTCGTCTACCGTGACCTCAAGCTCTTGAAACTGCTTTGCAAGGCGCAGTGCGGCGACTGAATACCCCAGGAAAAGGGTTTCTGAATTTTCATCGTCAACGAAGTGCATCAAGGGGTCTCCTTCCGACTGGCGGCGCCCCTCCTTTACAGCAAGGCTGTAATCGGAATCGTATTCAACTACGGTTACGCCCTTGCTCCGCAAAAGACTCTTCTTCCATTCCTTGGCGTCAGCCGACATGTGAACAAAAACGCGGAAACCAAGTTTGGCGCTCATTATGCCTATGCTGAGCCCCAAGTTGCCGGTGGAACCTACGGCAATGGAGTATTTTGAATAGAATTCCCTGAATTCATCATTCGCCAATATGGAGTAGTCGTCATAGGGCTTGAGCAGGCCGTTTTCAAATGCCAAATCCTCGGCATGCTTGAGAACTTCATAAATGCCTCCGCGGGCCTTGATGGAGCCCGATATGGGCAGATGGCTGTCGCACTTAGCCATGAGGGAGCCTTCAAGCCTTGAATCGCAGAAATCCTCCAAAGAGCTTTTCATTAAAGGTATTTCCCTTAGGGGCGATTCGATGATGCCTCCGAAGGGCGATGTTTCCGGAAAAACCTTTTCAAGATAAGGGGCGAACCTAATCAGCCTTTGGGATGCGTCCTCGATATCCATCATTGAAAGGCTTATTTCATCCAAGGCTTTTCGGCATTTCCCGTAAAGCGGATTGATCCAGAAGACTTCTTTCGTCTTTACTATGTCATTCAAGAGAGGGTGTTTTTCGGTCCAGCAAGCCAGCGTTTCTCCTAAAATTTTATCCATGAAACATTTCTCCTTTCATAATTGTTTTACCGGCGTTTTGCTTATTATAGAATTACGTTTATGCGGCTGCCGCCAATATGGGCGGATATGTTTTCGAAAGCAATCACAGCCCTTCTTTCAAGAGCTTCTATTGTCGCAAAAGCCACATGTGGAAGCACGGTTGTGTTCGGCGCATCGAAAAGAGGATGATCTGACGGAATCGGCGGTTACATTTCAAAAACGTCTATTCCGGCACCCGAAAGCCTTCCTTCCTTCAATGCTTCCGCAAGTGCGGCGTTGTCAACAATGGGTCCTCTTGCCGTGTTTACGAGCACAGCGGAGGGCTTCATCGAGTCTATCAAATCCTTGCTTGCAAGTTTTACCGTGTTTTCATTGAGGGGGACATGTATTGTCACTATGTCGCTTTCACTGAATACTTCAGAAAGGCTCTTGTAGACTATGCCCAATTTTTCAGCTTCCTCCCTCTTGCTGCGGCTGTATGCGATTATATCCATACCGAAAGCCTTTGCCAATGCTGCCGTCTCCATTCCTATTGCACCCGTCCCGACTATTCCAAGGGTCTTGCCGAAGAGCTCCCTGCCGATATGGCCGGCGCGGGTGCCTCCTGACCTGGTTATTCTGTCGCAAACCGAAACATGCCTGTATACCGATATCATAAGTCCAATGGCAAGTTCTGCGACCGCCGGAGTCGAATAGCCCGCGCAATTGCTTACGGGAATCCCTTTTTCGCGGCAAGCGTCAAGATCTACATGGTCCACTCCTGTGAAAGCGACCGAAATGAATTTGAGGTTAGGCAAGGATTCTATCACATGGCGGCTTAGAGGGCTGTTCGCTATGATAAGAATATCGGCTTCCCTGCATCTTGAAATGTATTCTTCATCGTTTCCGGGAGGGGTGTCAAAAACGGACAGACTGAATTCTCCCGAAAGCTTTTCGCCTGCGATGGCGTCGATTATTTCCCTGGAAATACCCAAGGGTTCTGCAATGACAATATGCATATGAATTACCTCCAATTTTTGATGTCTCTCTTGATTATATCAAAATTTGCTGTAATATTCGAAGGTTCATGAATGATTGCCCGAGCCATGTTTGGCAATATATGTGGTATTATAGAAATAAAAAAAGGACGGCAGACATGGACAGAAAAGAATTTGCGATTCCGAAAATTTGCGGGTCGATAAACGGACATACTATAAAAGAGGTTGAAACGCAATTTTCAGATGCTCAAAAAAATGGGATAGACATGCTTGAATGGCGAATCGACTTCATGGCATCCACAAATGCGGAATTCATGGCTAAAAAAGAGGAGATAAGGGATTGCATAAAAATATTTGAAGAATGCGGAAAACCCATAATTCTGACACTGAGAAGCGCTTCCGAAGGCGGGCTTTTTCATGGCGACACAGCTGGATACTTTAAAATACTCAAAGAAATGGTCGGAAGTTTTGAATTTTGCATGGTCGACATAGAATACGCAAGATGGATTGAGCGGGGGAATATTCGGGCCGATATTTTGCCTTTCAATGGAAGCGGCATAATAGTATCGCATCATGATTTTAAT
>PKTO01000295.1 GCA_002869095.1 Clostridiales bacterium | reverse complement strand
TGACAATCTTGAAGGCTACTTGATGACAAGGTGAAGAATAGGGGAGCAAAATAAAGACAGGGGTGAAAACCCATTATTAGCATGGTTCTGCCCATGCTTTTAATATTTTATGAAGGGAGGAAGAACATGCTGAAAGCAAACGTGATAAGGGGAACATTGGATGCGGCTTTGTCGAACGGAGCCGATTTTTCGGAAATATTTGTTGAAAAAAGAAGCAATCAAACAATAAGCCTTGTCGGAGGCCTTGTTGAGAATACGGTTTCAGGACAGGATTACGGGGTAGGCATCAGAATAATAAGGGGAACAGAAAGCGTTTACGCATATACAAACGACACTTCAGCCGAACATCTTAAAATCATTGCGGAGAAGGCGGCTTTGGCTATTGAGGGAAAAGAAAAAGCGATGGTGCTTGATTTCAGGAGACATGTCGGGACTCCTCCAATGGAGATATTGAAATATCCGGGAGACATAGGCAAAAAAGAAAAGGTGCTTTTGCTGAAAAGAGCCCATGAATCCGCATACGGCTTTTCGGACGAAATAACCCAGGTGAGAATAAATTATCTCGATATCGTGCAAAATGTTTTGATTGCAAACTCCGAGGGCCTTTGGGTAGAGGACGAAAGAGTGAGGACAAGGACTTCCATACAATCGGTAGCCGAGTCCGGAGGGGAAATGCAGACAGGGCACTTTGCCCCGGGGGCGTCCATGGGGTTTGAATTCTACGACACGATAGACCTGGGAGAATACGCAAGGGCGGCTTCGGAAACGGCTGTCACAATGTTGCATGCCGATTTCGCTCCAAGCGGCAAGATGCCTGTAGTGATAGAAAACGGTTTCGGCGGGGTCATTTTTCACGAAGCGTGCGGCCATGGGCTCGAGGCTACTTCGGTTGCCAAAGGGACATCGGTTTTCGCCGGTAAATTAGGCGAAAAAATAGCTTCGGGGGTTTTGACGGCAATCGATGACGGAAGCATCCCGGGCCAATGGGGTTCTGCCGGATTCGACGACGAGGGCATGAAAACCCGAAAGAATATTTTGATTGAAAACGGCATATTGAAGGGATACATGGTCGACAGGCTGAACGGAAAGAAAATGGGGATGCCTCCAACGGGATCGGGCAGGCGCCAATCCTACAAATACTCGCCTACGTCGAGAATGACCAACACATATATAGCTCCGTGGAAAAGCAGTTTCGATGATCTCATATCAAACACCGAAACCGGCCTTTATGCAAAAAAAATGGGTGGAGGGTCTGTCGACCCTGCTACCGGTGAATTCAACTTTGCAGTCATGGAAGGATATATGATTGAAAACGGCAGGATAGGCAAACCTGTAAGGGGAGCGACGC
The DNA here is from genome assembly GCA_002869095.1 of Clostridiales bacterium. Classification (GTDB taxonomy): domain Bacteria; phylum Bacillota; class Clostridia; order Peptostreptococcales; family BM714; genus BM714. The sequence goes on along the minus strand of PKTO01000295.1, from coordinate 2,546 downwards.
TTATAGGAAACGGCTTGTCGATTTTGACGAAAATCGACATGGTGGCCGACAATCTTTCATTCGGACAAGGAATGTGCGGATCTGTGAGCGGAAGCATACCCGTGAATGTGGGGCAGCCGGCTTTGCGCGTTGAGTCGATAACGGTAGGCGGCAGGAAGGAGCGGTAGAAAAATGGAAAAGTTCAAAACACAGGCCCTCTTCGAGCTGGCGCAAAAGCAAGGAATAGAGGAAATGGAAATATATATTGGAGAAACCAAATCATTCAGTGTAAGAGTGTATGACGGCAAAGTCGAACATTTTGCGCTGGAGGAGAACAGGGGCCTTTCGGCGAGGGGAATAAGCAATGGGTCGATGGGCTACATCTATACGGAAAACCTGAAGGGCATAGACAGGGAAAAATTGATTTCGGGCTTGAAGGAGAACGCCGATATAATGGAGGCTTCCGAAAAAGAAGAAATTCATTTCGACAATGAAACATGCGGCTCGATGGAACTCAAGAATGCGGCAATCGAAAAAGTTGCCGAAGAAGACAAGATAGCATTTGCATTGGAAATGGAAAAGAAAGCATTCTCGATCGATGAAAGAATAGAGGCTGTAAACTATTGCCTGTTCGGAGAGAGTTCGGGAGGCAGGATGATAATCAATTCAAAGGGACTCGATCTCTGCGAAGAAAAGAACATCGCATTTGCCTTTTTATCAGTTGTCGCAAAAGCCGGAGGAGCAGTGAAAACAGGAAGCGCATACACCGTGTCGAATGAATTCGGGGATTTTGATGCAGAAGCTTTGGCGGAAGAGGCGGCAAGAAAGGCGCTTGACCAGCTTGAAGCAAAGACAATGGCTTCAGGTCCACAAAAGACGCTTTTGTCAAACGAGGTGTCGGCGGATTTGCTGCAGGCTTTTTCTTCTGCATTTTCAGCGGAAAACGTTCAACGCAACCTTTCCCTGCTAAAGGGAAGGCTGGGCCAAACAGTAGGGGTTGGAGACCTGACTATAACAGACGATCCGTTTTTGCCAAACAAGGCGGGTTCGAGAAGTTTCGACGATGAAGGCACATGCACACTAAAAAAGAACGTGATCGAAAATGGCATACTGAGGACTTTCCTCCACAATAAGAAAACAGCCAAAAAAGAGGGCCTCCCCTCAACAGGAAATGCATACAAAGGTTCCTACAAATCGCCTGTCTCTATAGCTCCCACGAATTTCTTCATAAGGCCGGGAACCGTTTCCATTTCTGAAGCAATGGAGAATATGGGCGACGGAGTTTACATTACCGATGTTCAAGGGCTCCATGCGGGGCTCAATGCGGTTTCGGGCGACTTCTCGCTTTCGGCTTCGGGTTTTGCGGTCCGTGGAGGCAAAATGGCGGAAGCGGTCCATCAGATAACAGTTGCGGGTAATTATTTCGATATGCTCAAGGACATTGAAGCCATATGCAGCGACCTCAAGTTTGTGATGCCGGGTTCGGGACATGTGGGTTCGCCGAGCGTCTTGATAGGAAAACTAGACATTTCAGGAGAATGACAAATGGCCATGTATGAGAGATTCAAGGAAAACATAGTCGAAAAGGGATTGCTGGAAAAGGGCCAGGGAGTCGTGCTGGGCATATCCGGAGGACCGGATTCAATTTGCATGCTTTCCCTTTTCCTGAGGCTAAAGAACGAATGGGACTTGAAGATAGTCCCCGTACACCTCAATCACATGCTCAGGGGCGAAGACTCAAAAAAAGACGCTCTTTTCGTTTCGGAATTCTGCAGGCAAAACGGTTTGGAATGCATGTCTTATGAAATGGATATTTCGGGCATGTCCGAAAAATTGAAAATTTCACTCGAAGAGGCCGGACGAAAAGCGAGATACGATTTGTTCACATCGGCAGCCAAGGAAAACGGCTGCAGCCGGATAGCCCTGGGGCAGAATTTGAACGACCAGGCCGAAACCATTTTGATGCGCATAATGAGAGGGACGGGACTCAAAGGCCTTGCCGGCATAGAGCATATGAGAGATGGTATTTTCATAAGGCCCATACTTATTTTCAAACGTTCCGAAATCGAAAATTACTGCAAAGAAAACGGCTTGAATCCCCGTACCGACCTGACCAACCTCGAACCTGTATATACAAGGAACAAAATAAGGCTTGAGCTTTTGCCCTACATCGAAAAAAACTTCAATGAAAAGATCAGCGAAGCCCTTTTCCGCATGGGCGGAATGCTCAGGGAAGACAGCGACTTCATCGAGCATGAGGCGGAAAAGGAATTTGCAAAAATTGCGCAAGTCGATAATGGAAGCGGGGTCGTTATGAGCCGCGAAGATTTCAACAGAATCCACAAGGCTTTGAAAGCTAGAATTTTGAGGCGCGCTGTGCAGGCGGTCAAAGGGAACCTTACAGATGTGACAGAAGAGCGCGTTTCTGCCGCGCTTGATTCAATAGAAAGGGCTGCGGGCAAGAAGACGATTGAATTCCCGGGCTTTGTCGATGTAATAATCACCAGTGGAATGATTTCAGTCCGCACAAGACAAAACGGTTTACAGAGGACCGGGTTTGAATATGC
>PKTO01000195.1 GCA_002869095.1 Clostridiales bacterium | reverse complement strand
GGTTTTTCCCGATCCGGGCGGCCCTATCATAAGAAGATTATGATTGCCCGCAGCTGAAATTTCCATTGCCCTTTTAGCGTTTTCCTGCCCATATACTTCTCCGAAATCACAATCGTACATTATTGGTCTTTCAGAATCCATATCAGCCGTATTGCCGATGGCCTCCATGGTATCTTCGTCTTCGATAAAGTCCATTACTTCTGTCAAATGCCTTGCTGGAAAAATATTGATTTCATTTATGTATTTAGCCTCGTCCGCGTTGTCAAATGGCACTATAGCCTTTTTTACTCCCAATTGTTTCAATGCTATCAACATTGGAAGCAATCCATTAATCCTGTTGACCCTCCCGTCAAGGGACAATTCACCTAAAATTGCAACCCCTTCGAATTTACAACATGGTATCCGTTTTGAAGCGGCAATTATTCCTGCTGCTATTGGCAAATCAAAATGGGTGCCTATTTTACGGGTGCTTGCCGGAGAAAGATTGACTGTTATTCTTTTTACCGGAAAGACATATCCGGAATTATTTACAGCAGCCCTTATTCGATCCTTTGATTCTTTTACAGCTGCATCGGGCAATCCCACGATGCTGAATGAAGGCAATCCGTTTGATATGTCGGATTCGCATTCAACCTTTTCACCGTCAATACCATTCAATGTGCAAGTATCAATTTTTGCGAGCATAAAATCCCCCTAATCAAGAAAAATATTTTCTATATGGTTCAATTCAATTTCACCGTCGCTCCACTCGATAATTTCAACAGCGTCGAATCTGAAATCATGGCCATGCAATTTATTTTCCGCTATGTATTGTTCGGCTGTTCTGATTATCTTCTTCATTTTTCTGGCGTTAATGTATTCCAAAGGTCTCCCGTATCCAATCCCCTTGCGCTTCTTCACTTCTATGAACACATAGGTGCCGCTTCCATCTTTCATGATGATGTCTATTTCACCCATCTTAGCATAATAATTTCTTTCGATTACGTGAAATCCCTTTTGAATCAAATGACTTTCAGCCATTCTTTCCCATTTTTCTCCCAACGAGTTAATTTGCATCGCCTCCAATTATCCCTTCAATGAAACTCTTTCTATGTATTTCAACCGGCCCGAACTTTTTAAGAGCAGATATATGTTCAGCTGTACCGTAACCTTTATTTCTTTCAAAACCGTATTGTTTATAATGCCTGCCCATCTCCACCATTATATGGTCTCTAGCCACCTTTGCTATTATTGAAGCGGCTGCTATTGATGCCGATCTTTCATCGCCCTTTATTAAAGCTGTCTGTTCAATTTTCACTTCTTCCAATTTCAAAGCGTCAACAAGCAAATGATCCACTTCGGTTTTCAAGGAAAGCACAGCTCTCTTCATTGACAGCTTTGTGGCATTCAATATATTGATGGAATCAATTTCTTCCGGATTCGCCATTCCTATCGAAACGTCCAGCGCTTTGTGCATTATTTCTTTGTAGATTCTATTTCTGTTCTTTTCACTTAATTTCTTTGAGTCATTCAGCCCTCGTATAATGCAATTCAAAGGCAAGACAACCGCTGCTGAAACGACAGGACCCGAAAGCGGTCCTCTCCCTACCTCGTCGATCCCGGCTATGATTTTTTTCCCTTTTGAAAACAGTTCATTTTCATAAGAAAACATTGACTCCAGTCGTGATTTTTCATTTTCCCAATCATCGATTCTTCTCGACAAGCTTTCTCCGATTTTGTTCACGGATTTTCTTTTGTCCTTTTTAAGCTCGCTGCAAACAAGCTCATGATTTTGAATTTCAAAATCAAATTTTGAAACAAGCTCCGAAATTTCCTTTACACTCATTTTTTCAAATTCCATAGAGTCGGCACCCCAATCATAAATTATTATTAATTATACCATAAAAAGGGAATAGCCACCTGCACGCTATTCCCCATCCAATCTGTCAAGAACTATCTTCCCGAGTCGACCCCTTCTGAAGTCGTCAATCAATATATATACTGCGCGATCCGAATCGACAACACCGCCTTTTAATATGCATCCTCTTTTTTTGCCTATTTGTTCAATTATTGCCGAAATGCTGTTTGATTCGTCAACGCCTCCATACCTTTCTGAAATAGCCCCGCTATAGTGTTCACGCAAAAAACTTATCAACCATCTGGCAGCTTCGTTAAAAGGTATCAATTCATCTTTTATAGCGCCGGACAAAGCAAGTTTGATTGCTGTAGTCTGATTGTCGAACCTGGGCCAAAGTATCCCTGGCGTATCGAATAATTCAATGTCTTTCTTTATCCTTACCCATTGCTTTCCTCTTGTCACTCCAGGTTTGTCTCCGGTTCTGGCGCTTTTTCTGCCGACAAGATTATTTATGAGTGAAGACTTTCCGACATTTGGTATGCCTGTCACCATAAGCCTGACAGCTCTTTTTTTCATGCCTTTTCTCTTCAATTTTTCAAACAGCCCCTGAGCTGCATCCTGGACTTCCCTCATCAATTCTTTAGTGCCATCTCCGGTTATGCTGTTTATGTTCACAACGCGAAATCCTTTTTCCCTATATTCATTTTGAAATTCACGCAAAATTTTCGGATCAGCCAAATCGATTTTGTTAATTGCAATAATCTTTGGCTTGTTGGAAAAAAGCGTGTCCATCTGAGGATTCTTGCTTGAAAACGGGAGTCTGGCGTCAATTACTTCAATTGCAACATCCACCAATTTCATATTTTCCTGAATAAGTTCTTTTGTTTTTTTCATGTGACCGGGATACCAATTGATATTCAAAACCGCCACCTCCAATAATAAAAAAGGACTGATAAACAGTCCCTTTTTTTAGTATCTTTTTTCTTTTACCTTAGCCGCTTTTCCTACTCGGTCTCTAAGATAATGAAGTCTTGCCCTTCTTACCTTGCCTTTTCTCACAACTTCGATCTTTTCGATTTTTGGAGAATGCAAAGGGAATGTTTTTTCGACACCAACGCCTGAAGAAATTTTTCTGACAGTAAATGTCTCTTTGATTCCGCCATTTTGCCTCTTCAAGACAATGCCTTCATATACTTGGATTCTCTGTCTCTTTCCCTCGACGACCTTGATGGAAACCTTAACGGTATCTCCGACTGAAAAAACAGGTATATCCTGCCTAAGCTGTTCTTGCTCAAGCATATCCAATATTTTGCTCATTGAACTACCTCCTCTCGTATTAGATGTTCTTGCTCATTTGGCAGAGGACCATCTGTAGTCAACAGATTGTATTATATCATAAATGCTTTGTTTTGTTAATAGCTTTCTTCCAATATCTTTAAAATGGTATTCCTAAGCGATTTGTCTGTATCGCTATCCTCAAGTATGGCATCTATCATGTCCGGGCGCTTTCGGATAGTTTCTTCTATCGCCTTTTCCAGGCGCCACTCTTCAATGAGTTTATGGTTTCCTGATATAAGAACATCCGGAACACTCATTCCCCTGAAAATCCTGGGCCTTGTATAGTGGGGATATTCAAGAAGAGATTTGTAAGTGAAACTTTCCTCCTCATATCCCTTGTTGCTTTTCAATACCCCCTTCTGGAGTCTGGAGATTGCATCCACAAGTACTATTGCCGGAAGTTCTCCACCCGTCAAAACATAATCGCCGATTGATATTTCCATATCAACCATTCCATCTATGAATCTTTGGTCAATTCCTTCGTAATGACCGCATACGAGTATCAAATGGTCTTTTGACGAAAGTTCTTCAACCAACTTCTGATCCAGTCTTTTGCCTTTTGGCGATAGATAAATTTTTATTGCTTCTTCGTGGCAATCCATGCTTTCAACTGCTGAAAACAATGGCTGCGGAGTAAAAACCATCCCTTCTCCGCCTCCATAGGGCGAATCGTCAACTTGACTGTGCTTGTTGTCGGCATAATCCCTTATATTAACCGTCCTTACATCCATCAAGTCCTGTTCCAGCGCCC
>PKTO01000355.1 GCA_002869095.1 Clostridiales bacterium | reverse complement strand
AGCTATAAAATATTTTTTGAGAATTCATATCAAAGGCTTTTAGAGGTTGCCGGTCGGATTAAGTGATTGTGGCGATGTTTGCAAGCGAAAGATATGCTATCAATAAAAAGGCCAGGGGGGCAGAGAGAGTATGGGATATTTCTTCGTGGGTCTATTTGCAACAACTCTTGGTGCTATTGCAGGTTTAGGCGGTGGAGTTATAATCAAACCGGTTCTTGATGCGTTGGGGCAGTACGACTTGGGTTCTATAGGTATATTGTCGTCTGCTACAGTATTTTCAATGGCAATTGTTTCGTTGCTTCGAGCAATATGGTCAAAAGCAGAGTTGAAAGGAAAATGTGTTGCACTTATTTCACTAGGGTCCATTCTGGGAGGGGTAATTGGGAAAGCGCTTTTTAGGTTGGTTACAATAAATGATTCATGGCATGCAACGATAGGTATATTTCAATCAATGGTGTTGGCGTTGCTGATGACTGTTGTGATGCTCCTTGTAAATAATAAGAAGGATACAAGAGAAGTCAATTTAACGCATCCGATGCATATTTTAATGACTGGCTTAATCCTGGGGATGATATCGGCTTTTTTGGGAATAGGTGGAGGTCCGCTAAATGTTGCAATTCTATCACTATTCTTTGGAATGAAGCCCAAAGAATCTGTCATCCACTCGATACTCATCATATTCTTTTCACAGGGAGCTGGCCTGGTTCAAGTTGCTTTCACAAACGGATTTTCAATGTATCAACTTGATATGTTGTTGTATATGATACCTGGAGGTATCCTAGGAGGGGTTATTGGTTCGGTTTTTTCAAGCCGTGTAAGCAACAAGTGGATAAGTTGTGTTTTCAATGCAACACTTGTAATGATTATTTGCCTTAATTTCTTTAATGCATTTTCAAGATGGCGATTGTGACAATGTTCTTTTGAATTTCGCTAATCAATACAAGTCATAGAATAGAAAAGTGGAGGGATAAGAAATGAGATTAGAAAAGAAAAGTGCGATTGTAACTGGCGGTGCGAGTGGGATTGGAGCATCAATATGCAAGAAGCTGGCAGAGCATGGAGCCAATATTGCTGTATGGGACATCAATGAAAGCGGACTAAAAGAGATAAAGAGTGAATTGTCGGGCTACGATGTAAAGGTGGAATGCTACAAAACCAATGTTACTGATTATGAAAATGCTCAAGAAGTGGGCATGAAGACAATTGCTGATTTCGGAAAAATCGATATTCTTGTAAATTGCGCCGGGGGAGGGAAAGACCTTGCTCTTGGATTCAGGGAACTCGATGCCGTTACATGGAAAAAACAAATGGACTTGAACCTAAACAGTGCATTCAATTGCTCTAAGGCGGTAATGGAACATATGGTGGAACAAAGATATGGAAAGATAGTCAACATCGCTTCGGTTGCAGGCATGCGAGGGGGCGGGCTGCTCGGGAAAGGGGCCTATTCCACAGCAAAAGCAGGAATAATGGGTTTTACGAAGGCAATGGCAAAGGAGCTTGGAGAATTTGGGATATATGTCAATTCAGTTGCTCCGGGAATGCATATAACTCCATTGATCACAAAAAACATGACAGAAGAGCGAATACAGGAACTGAAAAACGATTTGCCGCTAAAGACAGCGGGAGAACCTGAAAAGCTTGCTGAATTAATAGCTTTCTTAGCTTCTGACGATGCGCAATTCATCACAGGAAGCCTTGTGGTGGTTGATGGCGGCTATGCGATGTATTAAAACGAATGCAAGTGATTATTTCAATTGCATCAAATTCCAGACTGGCTTCGATTTTGTTTAAGCGGAGGTCGGATAAAAAATTTTTATGGTTGTGGAGTTTGCAATATTTTGAAGTGTTGCCCGGAAGAATTGATCAGTAAAGAAAAAGCTCATCCTCTATGGTGACTAAGCGAATGAGACTGCTATGCAGTTTCATGCGGCTAAATCGCCAACTCATATAATTGTTTCTTCTCTTACCTCGGGGTCTGACAAATGTCGGACCTTTGAGGTTTTTTGAGCCGCAAGGAGTATTCGGAATTCAACAGCGCAAGATTTTGACTATTTTAAAAGTGGAGAATGAGATTTCAAGGGATTTTAAAGGAGTGAGGTGGACACACTTTATGTTAAAATATGTTATAGGGACAAACGTGTATTCATGAACAGGAGGGAATAATATGAAATTTTGCTGGAGCACAATAACGGTGAAGGACATGGAGGAATCATTGGGTTTCTATCAAGGAGTCGCAGGCCTTGAGATTGAAAGAAGGTTCTCTCCCAGAGAGGGAATGGAGATAGTTTTTCTTGGCAAGGGAGAGACCAAAATCGAGTTGATCCGCAATGGGTTTGAAAAAGAGCCGACCATGGGAAACGGCATTTCTTTGGGGTTTGAGACCGAATCAATCGACGGATTGACCAAAATGCTTGAAGAAAAGGGTATAGAAATAGCAGGCGGACCCTTCCAGCCCAATCAGCACATAAAATACATATTTGTTTTGGATCCCAACGGCTTGAGGATACAATTCGTCGAGAACATGTGATTTTGATATCCATAAATCATAAAAACAGAAAGGGGAGGGAATAATGAACAATTTGTTTGAGGAAGCGAAAAAATACGGGGATGAAATTGTTTCTGCCAGAAGGCATTTCCACAGGAATCCGGAGCTTCATGTCGATTTGCAATTGACTGCGGATTATGTGATGGGAAAGCTGACCGAATACGGATACAAGCCCGAACAAATATGCAAGTCCGGAATAGTCGCCCTTGCAGGAGGAAAGAAGCAGGGCAGGACATTCCTCATCAGGGGAGACATGGACGCACTTCCAATAAAGGAAGAAACGGATCTGGAATTCAGGTCGGCCAACGGAAACATGCATGCCTGCGGCCACGACATGCACACGGCAATGATGCTGGGCGCCGCGAGGCTTTTAAAGGACCACGAGGATGAAATAGAGGGGACGGTAAAGCTCATGTTCCAGCCCGGTGAGGAGACCCTCTCGGGAGCCAAGCTGATGATGGAAGCAGGTGTCCTTGAAAATCCTTCTGTCGACAAGGCCATGATGATTCATGTGGCATCGGGTTTTCCGCTTAAAAGCGGAGCTGTAGTTTTTCTTGACAGGGGTCCTGTGACTGCAAATGTCGACATATTCGAGATAAAGGTCCAGGGCAAGGGCGGACACGGGGCGACACCCGATACGGCAATAGACCCCCTGAACGCATTGGCCCACATACATATTGCATTGGCTGAAATAAACTCAAGGGAAGTTGTAGCGGGAGAGGTGGCTGTTCTCACAATAGGGGAAATGCACGGCGGGAACGCACCCAACATAATACCCGATACGGCATACATGAAGGGCACAATAAGAACCTACAGCAAGGAAGTAAGAACGCTTATGAACAAAAGGCTGGAGGAGATATCGAAGGGGATAGCATCAACCTTCAGATGCACTGCAGCTGTGGAGTCCAGGGGGTGCCCCTGTGTTGAAAACGACAAGGAGCTTTTCGATTCCGCGATGAGGTACACGACAGAAATGCTTGGGCAGGAATATGTGGCCGACATGGAAAAAATGACGGGCAAGGGGATGAAGCTGAGCGGTTCCGAGGATTTTGGATTTGTAAGCGCCGAAGTTCCCACCCTCATGCTGGGGCTTAGCGCTTCCGTATTCAAGGACGGAGTCGCCTATCCCCAGCACCATCCAAAGGTTGTGTTCGATGAAAGCGTGCTTCCTGTAGGCGCGGCCGTTTATGCAAACACGGCTATCGAGTGGCTCAGGGAAAACAAGTGACCATTCCGGAAAACAACAAACTGGAATATTGATATATTTGAAAAGATTTTTATGATTCCAAAAGCAAAATGGGCTCGCTTTTCCGGTTCCGGAAGGGTGGGCCCATTGGAATTTGAGAATTTAGTTTTGGGGAGTCCATTTCGGGCCTAAGGCT
>PKTO01000211.1 GCA_002869095.1 Clostridiales bacterium | reverse complement strand
TCATAAAGACATTGTAAAGGCTATAGATTAAGGCCTAAATATCTGGACAGATTGAAGCAATCTGAATATACAAGAGGACACTTTTTCAAAAATGGAATATAAAGGGATATAGAGGAGGCGCAATGTGAACAAACGCGTTCTTGCTACATTGGAATACAACAAAATATTGAACCGCATGAAGACGTTCTGCTTTTCCGAAATGGGAAAAACTGAAATTGAAGGCATTGAACCATGGTCGGACCCCCAAATAATAGAAAGCAAACAAAAGGAAACAGCCGAAGCGTTTTCTATGATTGTAAGGCGTGGACGAGTGCCTTTCGGTGCTTTCTACGATGTGGGCAATCATATTCAAACAGCCAGGATAGGATCGTATCTGGCGCCAAAGCAATTGCTCGAGGTGTCGGACTCGCTCCGCACATCGAGGAGGGTCAAGAAATACATCCAGGACGATGCCTTCGAAGGCGCACATGAAATACTCGACGGGATAGCATCGGGCATAGTTTCGGCGCGTCAAATAGAAGATGAAATAGAGCGGTGCATAGAGGGCGAAGACGAAATTTCAGACCATGCAAGCCCTAAGCTTGCAAACATAAGAAGAGGGATCGAAGCCAAGAATGCATCTATAAGAAGCAAGCTGCAGGGCATAATATCTTCACCCGGAATACAAAAGTATCTTCAGGATTCGCTGATCACAATAAGAGCGGACCGTTTCTGTATTCCGGTCAAGCAGGAATACAGAAATCAGGTCAGGGGAATGATACACGACAGGTCATCAAGCGGATCCACCCTTTTCATCGAACCTATGGCGGTAGTCAACATAAACAATGAACTCAAGGAGTTGAAGCTGCAGGAACAAGCCGAAATAGAGCGAATACTCTATGAGCTCACAGCTCTTGTAGGAGAATCTGCGGATTCAATAGCAAACAATCAGTCCCTGATGACTGAGCTTGATGTCATATTCGCAAAGGCCAGGCATGCATCGGAAATTGACGGTGTTGAGCCGACGATATCAAGCGACGGTTTCACACATATAAAAAAGGGCCGCCACCCATTGATACCGAAAAATGAAGTCGTTCCGACGGATGTCTGGATAGGAAAGGATTACAGAACCCTGCTGATAACAGGACCAAACACAGGAGGAAAGACTGTCACACTAAAAACGGTCGGCCTCTTGACGCTCATGGCTCAAGCAGGGTTTCACATACCTGCCAACCATGGCACCAAAATTAATGTCTACAGGGAGATATTCGCAGATATAGGAGACGAGCAGTCCATAGAGCAAAGCCTAAGCACATTTTCCTCGCACATGAAGAACCTCATCGGGATACTGTCGGATGCAGGAGAGGGAGACCTTGTGCTTCTTGACGAGCTTGGAGCGGGAACCGATCCAACCGAAGGGGCGGCTCTTGCGATTGCAATAATAGAGCATCTGTACTCGGGATCGGTGACAACGATGGCAACAACCCATTACAGCGAACTCAAGCATTATGCGCTTACGAAGGATGGGGTTGAGAACGCATCGGTGGAATTCGACGTAAAGACCCTTAGCCCTACCTACAGGCTGCTGATAGGAATACCCGGAAAGTCAAATGCCTTTGAAATTTCACAGAAGCTGGGACTGTCGGACAGCATAATTGAAAAAGCCAAGAAATACTTGAAAAGGGAAAACATCGAGTTTGAGGAAATCCTGACTAAAATACAGCAGGACAGGCAAGCCGCCGAGGATGAACGAGACGAGGCCCTTAGGCTAAAGCTTGAAGCGGAAAAGATGAAAAAAAACTACAACGACAAATACGGCCGTCTCCAGGAACAGCGGGAAAAGGAGCTTAAAAAGGCAAAGGAAGAAGCCAGAAGGATAATAAAGGAAGCCAAGGTTTCCGCAGAATCAATCATAAAGGAACTGAGGAAAGCAGGGGATTTCGGCGGAAAGGAAGCCAATCGTCTAATTGACGACAGCAGGAAGGCCATTAAAGGAAAGCTCGAGGAAACATACGAAGGCATGGGAGAGGCCAAGGTGAATGCTGAAATCAAACCGGGAGACCTGAAAAGCGGAATGTCGGTTCTTATTCTTACGCTTAACCAGGAAGGCACAGTCGTCACCGAACCTGACAGGAACGGCGAGCTTACTGTCCAGGCCGGGATAATGAAGATAAATGTCAATTACAAGAACCTGAAGCTGCTGCGCAAAACTGGGTCCAAGATGGGTTCGAGGATACAAAACCTTACGAAGGCAAAGAGTTCATCCATAAGTCCGGAAATAGACATTCGCGGAACCAATGTTGAAGAGGCGATATATATAGTTGACAAGTATCTGGATGACGCTTCACTTGCCAGACTCCAGAATGTGAGGATAATCCACGGAAAGGGTACAGGTCAGCTAAGAGCGGGTTTGCATGCGCATTTCAGAAAGCATCCCCATGTAAAATCATTCAAGGTCGGTGAATTCAACGAAGGCGGGATTGGAGTGACTGTTGTTGAAATCAAATAAAGAAAAAATTGCGGTAAGCGCGTGTCTCTTGGGGATAATGTGCCGATACGACGGAAAAGCATTCGGGCAAGACATGACCGAGGTTTTCAGCGATTATGATATTGTTCCCATCTGCCCCGAACAGATGGGAGGACTGCCCACCCCGAGAATACCATGCGAAATACAGGGGGGAGACGGAGAAGATGTTCTTGAAGGACGCGCAGCTGTAATTGACAAAAGCGGTATTGACAGGACGGACGCATTCATAGATGGCGCAAAGGCTGCGCTCGAGACCGTAAAAAAGCAAGGCATAAAGATGGCTGTGCTTAAATCAAGAAGTCCTTCCTGCGGATCAGGAATGATTTACACGGGATTGTTCGATGGCCGATTGAAACCGGGTTATGGAGTTGTTGCAGCTTTGTTTAAAAAAATGGGTATAAAGATATACGATGAAGAGAATTGCGTTAATTCAAAGGAGATGGATTCAAATGAAGCATAGCAAGATTATTTTCCTGACTTTGATTTCGGTTCTTGTGGCGGCATTTACCACAGGATGTGCATTTAAAATTGCATCAATGAAAAGGAGATGAATCTAAATGAAGAGGCATGGCAAAATCATTCTTTTGATTTTGATTTCGGTATTGATATCGGCTTTGGCAATAGGATGCTCGTGTGAAGAGGAAATGACTCCTGAGGAGCCGGAAGAGACCGAAGAAGAAACTGCTGCTGTTCCTGTTGAAAAAAAGGTTTCGTACGTGCTTTATCTGAAATACGCCGGCAAACCTTTCCTTTCGGCCGAAAGGTTCCAAAAAACTCTTTCTGAAGACGACCTAAGGACACCGATGGAAGTTGCGCTCGACGAGTTGATTGCCTATGAAGGTGATGGATTGTTGATGAGTCCGATTCCGGATGGGGTAAAACTTAAATCGGTTTTCACAAGTGGAAAAAACATAGAAGTCGATTTTTCCGGTGAATTCCTGGATGCGGTCATGCCAAGCGAAGATGCGAAGGTCGTAATTGCGGCCATAGTGAACACATTGCTGTTCAACCAGGAAGAAGCGGAATCCGTTTACATAAAGGTGGAGGGAAGCCTGCTTAAAGAGTACAATGGATATTCCTTCGAACCGCCTTTGGGTTTTTTTGAAGACGGTATTTTCCCGGACAAATAGACTTGAAGACAATTGGAGTATATGATAAAGTTAGTAGGTCGAAGATATAAATAAAACTTCAAATACAGGCTTGGCCATATTGGACCAAAAGGGGAGTGCAGCATGATTGATTTCAAAAGCAAAATTGTAACTGGTTTGAGCGGATTGATTGAATCTGTTCAGCCTAAAGAAATAGAAGGCATGATTGAAGTGCCTGCCGATTCTAACATGGGGGACTTTGCTTTTCCATGCTTCAAGCTGGCAAGAATTTTTCGCAAGTCTCCGAATTTGATTGCAGAGGACATAGCCGGAAGGTTTGAAGAG
>PKTO01000165.1 GCA_002869095.1 Clostridiales bacterium | reverse complement strand
TGGAATGAGTTGATATCAGGCAAATCCTCAAGGGATGCAAATCCGAAGGCTTTCAAAAAGTTGTCGGTAGTTCCATAGAGCAGAGGCCGTCCAATTTTATCCAATTGACCGGTTATCTTTATGAATCCCTTCTCAAGGAGGGTATTGACTACTCCGGAAGATTGCACTCCTCTTATCATTTCTATACCGCCTTTTGTTATCGGTTGCTTGTATGCCACTATTGACAATACTTCCAAGGCTTGCTGAGATAATTTTTTGAGGTTGATGTTTTTGCAGAAACGTTCAATATAATAGTAATTGCAGCTGTTTGTCGAGAATTGGTAACCGTCGTTTATGGAGACAAGCCTTATGCCTCTATTTTCCGAGTATGAATTTTTAAGCTCTTCAAGGCAATCGGAAATCTGATCTTTTCCAACTTCAAGCAAACGGCTGAATTGGTTTACTGTAACTGGTTCTGTTGAAATGAAAAGCACGGATTCCAAGATGGATTTGACTTCCTGGTTGTTCATGTTAAAATTTCACCTGCCTCTGATTTTGTTATTTGGATGCTGTCGAAAATATGCTTCTGAAGTACCTTTATTTCTCCTGTTCTTATTAATTCAAGCAAAGCAAGGAAAGTTGCGATTATTTCTCCACGGGTCGAATCAGGATGAAAAAGTTTTTCGAACGCCATTGTTGTGTTATTGATAAAAAGATTTCGTATATGTCTTATCTTGTCTTCGACTGTCCATGCATCCGGCTTTATTTGATTGAAATATTTCTTTCGGCTATGGTCTATGGAATCCAATTTGGACAACAATTCGGCCAATGCGTTTATGAGAGCGTTTTCGGAAAAATCGAAATCGATGTCCTGATGCAATTTTGTAGTTATGTTTAAAACATCGCTTGGTATATTTTTTCTGTAGACAACTTTTGAATAGTCATGTTCCCTTTTATCCAACACCAGTGACATATTCTTGAACTTGCTGTATTCAATAAGTTTTTGAACCAATTCATCCCTTGGGTCTTCGCCGGTCTCCGAATCGTTGCTCGATTTTTCAGGAAGCAGCATCTTGGATTTTATTTCAAGCAGAGTTGCCGCAAGAAGCATGAATTCGCTGAGATCGTCCAAATCGATGATTTTCATTAGATTCAAATGCTCGATGTATTGAGATGTTATTTCAGATATCGGCAAATCATTCAAGTCAATTTCATTCTTTTCGATTAAGTGAAAAAGCAAATCGAAAGGACCGGAAAATTGTTCGACTTCAATCAAATAATCCATTTCTCACACATTCCTTCCAAGTTTTTTTTCTATGAATTCTATTTCAGCATCACGGCTGTCAATTATGATTCCATCCATTTTGCATTCCAAAATTTCATCAAGAAGAATTCCTATGCGTTTTCCTGGCTCTATGCCCATTGAAATCAAGTCTTTTCCCGTCAAATGGGGTTTCATTCCTTTGAGGGAACTAAAATAGCGATTTATTAAAATCCATGCATCATTCCCGGGAAAGTTTGAAAAAGCAATTGCGGCCAATGATTCGTCGGGTATCGACGAAGAAATTTTATAAAGCTCGCTTTCGGACTTTGATTCAAGTATGGATTTTTTCCAATGGATTGAATTGTTGATATGATTCTCAAGGCAATTTTTGTATTTGCTTGGCATGTTGTATATCAAAAATAAAGGATTTTTAAGCAACAACAATTTCAAAAGCATCAGATCCGATGAAGGCCAAACTTCAGATATTTTATTGCGAGGGCATTTTTCAAAACGTTCAAGGTCGACCGTATCAAAAATGAGTCCTTTGAAAATTCCGAAGGAATTGAAAGAGTCAAAACAAAGGTGCGAATAATCTTCGCAAAGGCATTTTGCGATTTCATTGAAAACCCTGTCATTGCTTATATATTTCAAATAATTTTCTGCAACGGCTTTGTAGAAAAGCGATTTGGTATGTTTTTCAATGCCGAAACCAAGTCTTTCCTTGTATTTTATCAATCTTATCAATCTTGTTGGATCGTCAAGAAAACTTTTTTCATGAAGTATACGCATGGTTTTGGCTTTCAAATCATTTATTCCGCTTGAATAATTCAAAACATCTGCAAAACTGTCATCGTTGATTGACATTGCAATTGTATTTACGGAAAAATCCCTTCTCTTAATATCATAAAAAAGGGAATCGACCCATTCGATTTCAGGAAGACTTCCGGGATTTGCATAATTTTCGATTCTTGTATGGTTTATATCTATGGAAAAGCATTCGCCTTTATACTGGGCAACGAGTTTTACGGTGTTGTACTTATTATCTTCAATCATTCTGTCGACTGGAATTGCTCTTTTAAGGCATTGGGCATATTCGAATGGCTGTCCTGAAGTAATCAAAATGTCCAGATAGTTTATTCTATCCTTTTCCAAAATCAAATCACGGACTGCCCCTCCGACAAGATAAATCCGACCGTCTTCGTTGACATGGCAATCTGAAAATATTCTTAGGAGGTCCAATAGATTTTTTCGGTTATTCAGTAGGGATGACAGATTCATACGCCGCCGCCTTCAATAAAAATCGGTTGCAGATTCACATACTCTTGCCAGAATCAGTTTTGTCGATGAATCGGTTTTGTCAGGGACTATTTCAAAAGAACCAGCAACCCTCGATTCAATATCAGGATCGTATTTCAATGAATCGGAGAGATGCATCGTGGCAAGGGTTTGACCTTTGACGATAAAATCTCCGTTCTTTGCGTTTAAAAGTATTCCGGAAGCATAATCCAGTTTGCTTTCCTTGGTTTCTCGTCCAGCCCCCAAACTCATTGCGCAAAGGCCCAATTCGAGTGCGTTTATTGCCTTTATATAACCGGTTTCAGGAGAAATGACATCAATTGTTTTTGACGATGAAGGCAATTTTGACGGGTTCTTCAAATAATCCGCGTCCCCCCCCTGAGCTTCGATGAAATCAAGAAATTTTGCCAATGCTTTACCGGAACCAAGACTTTCCTCTGCTTTCTTTCTTGCTGAAGCAGAATCGATTTTCAGGCCAATCGATATCATTTCAACAGCGAGTCTCAAACAGAGCTCCTTCAAGTCGGAAGGGCCTTCCCCGCCAAGTACCTGGAGGGCTTCTTTGACTTCAAGCGCATTTCCTATTGCAAAACCGAGAGGCTGATCCATATTTGTAACAAGAGCGACGACATTGCGGTTCATTCCATTGCCGATCTCAACCATCGTTTTCGCCAATTCAACAGCTTCATCCAAGGTTTGCATGAATGCGCCATGGCCGATTTTAACGTCCAGGACTATGGCATCGCTTCCGGCAGCCAATTTCTTGCTCATTATGCTGCTTGCTATGAGGGAAATGTTTTCAACGGTGGCAGTCACATCCCTGAGTGCGTACAATTTTTTGTCGGCAGGCGCCAGATTCCCTGTTTGCCCAATAAGAGCCAATTTATGCTGCTTGACTTGCTTTATGAAATTTTCAATCGAAAGTTCGACCTTGAATCCAGGGATGGATTCAAGTTTGTCTATTGTTCCACCGGTGTGGCCAAGTCCCCTGCCGGACATTTTAGCTACAGGCACTCCGCAAGATGCAACAAGAGGGGCAACTATCATCGATGTGGTGTCTCCCACTCCGC
The DNA here is from genome assembly GCA_002869095.1 of Clostridiales bacterium. Lineage (GTDB taxonomy): Bacteria > Bacillota > Clostridia > Peptostreptococcales > BM714 > BM714. Next base: position 357 of record PKTO01000165.1, on the reverse strand, counting down.
CTGTGCTGTGTTTGTCGACTTTAATGCCTTCTATTGCTGACAAATCGACCGTTTCACCGGAAAAAAGCATTTCTTTGGTCAAAGAAAGAGTTTCCCTTTTATTCAGTCCGTTAAAATAAACGGCCATCAATAAAGCGGAAACCTGATAATCCGGTATTTCACCATCTGTGTATCCTTTTATAAAAAAACGGATCTCATTATCGTCAAGTTCAAGTCCGTTTCTTTTTTTCATTATTATATTTTGGAAATTCATACAAACTCCTCCCTCTTTTATCACGCTCTCGGATGAGTTTTATCATAAACATCCTTGATTTTGTCGTCTTTGAGTTGAAGATAGATTTGTGTGGTTGATATGTC
>PKTO01000095.1 GCA_002869095.1 Clostridiales bacterium | reverse complement strand
GTAGTTCAGGAAACCGAATATACAGGCGCATGGAAACATATACAGCCTCAATTGTCGTTTGCAAGAGAAAACGGGATAGAAATTAGATTTGGAGATCCGAAAGAGGAAATCCCTGGCAGGAACATCATTCTTCCAGAGCATCCATCTCTGCTTAATGCAAAAGACCTTGATTTGACAGACATAAAAAAATCATATATCGAAAATTCTTTGAAAAAGATTGGCGATAGGAATTTAAAGGACAGCGAGTTTGAATTCTTGAAGAAGGAGACAAGAATGAAGCAAATCGAATTGGCGCAGATCATAAAAGAAATCGGGAGGGGAGACGATGGAAAGAAAAGATGATTTCAATGAGCGGAGAAGCCACTTGGAAAATCTGACTGACGAAGAACTCAAATCAAGGTTTTGGGAACTTTCCGAAAGAATAGTCAGCCCTATGGTTGATATGGCCCAAAAATACACCTCGCCGTCGATAGAAAGATCTGTTTTGCTGCGTATGGGATTTTCATCGATAGATGCAAAAGCAATGGTGGAACAAGTAATCGACAGGGGATTGATGGGAAAGGGAGCAGGACATGTTGTCTACAGGTTGTCATCGATTGAAAAATGTTCTGTAAAAGAAGCCGGAATGATGCTTTTAAGCGGCAATGGGTGGGACGAGGTAGTCCTAAGCTTTCAAGAGGAGGGGAACAGAAGTGGTTCTTGATCCCAATGAAAAAATTGACATTGAAGAGATACTTAAGGATCTTGACAAATACAGGCCGAAACGAAAAGGCTGGACATGGCGCAACATGAAAGAAAGCATAAGGATCGGCGATTTTGAATACAAAAATTGTTCCGATTCACTCAAGAACAGTGTGCCTCTTCCATCCGCAAAATACTTTGGGGACATCGATCCGCAACCGGATTACAGCATTACTACAGAAATAGCATCAGGCAGGTTTGAGGACGATATAAGGCGCATGCGTATGGCTGCCTGGCATGGGGCGGACCATATCATGGTTATAAGGACAGCGGGCCAATCCCATTTTGACGGATTGATAGAAGGCACTCCACAGGGTGTCGGTGGGATCCCTATAACCAGAAAACAGATAAGGGCGCAGAGAAAGGCATTGGATTTGATAGAGGAGGAAGTGGGAAGGGACATAAACTACCATTCATATGTTAGCGGTGTGGCAGGGCCGGAAATAGCGGTCATGTTTGCGGAAGAAGGGGTCAACGGCGCACACCAGGATCCACAGTACAATGTTTTATACAGAAACATAAACATGGTGAGGTCGTTTGTGGATGCCGCCGAGTCTAAAAAAATAATGGCTTGGGCCGAAATGGCGCAGATTGACGGAGCCCACAATGCAAATGCGACCGCTAGGGAGGCGTGGAAGGTAATGCCGGAACTCATGGTGCAGCACGCCATAAACAGCATGTTTTCAGTTTTATCGGGCATGAAAAAAGAAAATATCTGCTTGTCCACTGTTCCTCCTACGGCTCCGCCTGCTCCATGCATTAAAATAGATTTGCCTTACGCTGTCGCATTGAGGGACTTGTTTGGAGAATATAGGATGCGCGCACAGATGAACACGAAATATATGGAGTCTTCTACAAGGGAGGCAACTGTAACGCACGTTTTGAACATGCTTGTATCAAGATTGACAAGTGCCGACATACAATCGACAATAACGCCGGACGAGGGACGAAACGTACCATGGCACGTGTACAACATAGAGGCATGCGACACAGCAAAACAGACGCTTGTCGGAATGGACGACATACTTGGAATGGTCGAGTTGAAAAAAGAAGGTTATTTGAAAGAAAAGACAAGGGAATTGAATGAAAGAGCGGTTCTTTTCATGGAGGAAATAATTGAATGCGGAGGATACTTCGAAGCTGTAGAAAAAGGATTTTTTGTTGATTCCGGCTTGTACCCGGAAAGAAACGGTGACGGGATAGCAAGGAAGATAGACGGAGGCGTAGGAGCAAACACCGTTTACGAAAGAGAAAAAGATTATTTTGCACCCGTAACGGCGCATTTCGGAAATAACAACATAAAGCAGTACGGATTGATTAAGCCTTCCGATGCAATCGGCGGATGCACATTTGAAAACCCCAAAAAAATAGTGTACATCGATGAACTGGATTAAAAAGACAATGTCGATGTGAGAATGGAGGAAAATAGAAATCTCATAAAGACAAACATCATTAAGCCGGAAGTCGAGTGGCTCGGAGACGGAATCGTTCAGGTGGAAATTATGTTGCCTGCGGAAAAAAGGACAGCTGAGTTTGCGGCTATTGAATTGGGCAGAAAAATGAATTTGAAGGACATAGAAGTGATTCATAAGGAGGTAATGCACCCTTCGGAGGGGACAAGAATACAAATGAAAGGCAGGCTTGACGCATTTGTCGACATTGAAACATTGCATATACCAAAAGAGCCTGAGGTTCTGACAGACGATCAAATACGTGAAGCCGTTAAAAAATCGCCAATAAGGATTGTAGCCGGGACAGTTGGAGAAGACGAGCATTCCGTCGGCCTTAGGGAAATAATTGACATAAAGCACGGCGGCATAGAGAAGTATGGAATCGAGTGCAATTACCTGGGTACATCAGTCTCCTGCGAGAAATTGGTTGATGCTGCAATTGAACTTGATGCCGATGCAATTCTAATGTCCACAATAATCAGCCATGATAAAATCCATTACAGGAACATGAAGATGATGCACGACCTTTGCATAGAAAAAGGCATAAGGGACAAGGTTTTGATTATTGCGGGAGGCACGCAGGTGATACCTGAAATAGCAGTTGAGCAGGGCATTGACGCAGGTTTTGGAAGAGGAACCAAGGGGCGTCATGTGGCAACTTTCCTTGTGAAGAAACTGGGGGAAGCAGAAAATGAAAGTTGATGCGCTAGTTGCTGAAATCGGCAGCACCACAACAATCGTAAATGCTTTCAATGGAATTCTTGAAGGAGAGCCTGAATTTTTGGAACAGGGGCAATCGAAAACCACTGTGGAAGATGGAGATGTCGTTGAAGGGCTTAAGAATGCTATTTTAGACCTCAAGAGGAAATTGGGCGCCGATTCTTTGGAATACAATGAAATGTTATCTACAAGCAGTGCTGCAGGCGGCTTGAGGATGTCTGTACATGGATTGGTTTATGACATCACGGTAAAAGCGGCTCGTGAAGCCGCTCTTGGGGCCGGTGCAAACTTGAAAATGATAACTTCGGGGAAAATGCGCAAAGCGGACATAAATAAACTGAAGGAGATACGTCCGAACATCATACTGATTGCCGGAGGCGTGGATTATGGTGAAAGGGATACGGCTATTTACAATGCGAAACTGATTTCAGACCTTGAATTGGGGATTCCGGTTATTTATGCGGGAAACATCGAAAACAAAGAAGAAATCAAAGAGATATTCAATGAAAAATCGAATGCCCAAATGCTTTATTTGACTGAAAACGTATATCCGAGAATAGACGAGCTGAATGTGGAACCCACCAGAAAAATAATTCAGAGCGTGTTTGAGGAACACATAGTCCATGCGCCCGGTATGGAAAAGATAAAGTCGATGGTTGATTCAAAAATCATCCCGACACCTGGAGCGGTCATGGAAGCCTCAAAAATCCTTAAGGCTGAAATTGGAGATTTGCTTGCAATAGATGTGGGGGGAGCCACAACAGACATACATTCTGTGACATGTGGAAGTGACGATGTGAACAGAATTTTATTAAGTCCCGAACCGGAGGCTAAAAGGACAGTTGAAGGGGATATGGGCGTCTTTGTGAACATGGAAAACATACTTGGCATGATAGGCGAAAAGGGATTGAAAGAAAGTTTTGGATCAAACATCGAAAAACTGATATCGAATTACAGTTTTTTGCCGCGAAGCAAAGATGAAATAGATCTTGTTGAAATAATGACAGAAAAAGCAATATCGGTTGCGCTCGACAGGCATTCCGGCAATTACAGGGATGTTTAC
>PKTO01000249.1 GCA_002869095.1 Clostridiales bacterium | reverse complement strand
GGATATAAACCGGTATTCGCTGAAGGAATCGAAAAGACTGATACTGTATGTGACAAGCCGTAAAATCGAAAAAGAGGGGAAAGATTATGCAGATGCGATTATCGAGCACCTGAATCGCTACAAGGGGATTCTTTCAAGGAGAAGGGAAGTAATAAACGGAGCAAGGAATTGGTACGAACTGCAATGGCCAAGAGACGAAGAAATATTCAAAGGGCCAAAAATAATGGTTCCGCACAGGGCTATGGAGAATCGGTTCGTGTATACCGAAAAAATCTGTTATGGAAGCGCAGACATATATTTCATAAAGGGCGAAATGGGGTCAAACCATATGAAAGCGCTTTGCTGTGTTTTGAATTCTAGTGCCATATACTTTTGGCTTAGCAACAACGGTAAAAGAAAAGGAAGGCAGCTTGAACTGTATCACACTCCGCTAAAGAGGATTCCAATCCCCCGTTTGACGGAGCAATCTGTGGAATGGCTTTCTAAAGTGCATGATTGCGATGAAAGGGACGAAAGCCTTATAGACGATTTTGTCTGCAATCTTTACGGGCTGGATGAAAAGGAAAAAGCGGCAATATCGTCATTTAAAGAAAAAATGCGGCAATAGGGAAATGTTTGGAATCGAGGTGGCGTTTTGAGAAGACCCTTGGCTTTATTCATGTTTTCATATCTGATTGGAATTTTGGTTCTGCTTGACAGCCCCATAATCTTCATGACGGGTTTTTCCTTGCTGATTCTTTGCCTTTTGTATGTATTCGGACGGTCGGAAGAAACACTCAAACGCTTTTTTATAGCACTTTTCGGAGTCCTGCTCGGGATGGCATTGTCGTTTCATGCATCGGCAGAAATGCAAGACGACGTCTTAGGCAATGGGGAATTCGAGGTCTACGGATACGCCTATGGACCGGAATACGGAAATACAGGGAAACTGGTCCTGAAAGTAGAAGGCATAAATGATGCAGATGGATATCGCGATGCGAATGCGGCAATATTGATTTTAGCAGATGCCGACCTTTCGGAATACAGGCACGGATATGTCAAATACAAAGGCAGTCTTTACGACGAAAGCAAACCCAAAAATCCGAATGAATTCGATTACAGGCTGTACGGATTGTTCAAGGGATACGACAAGGTGAGCTTTTTTGATGAATCAAGCGTTATCGAGAAGGTTCCGGTCGAAGGAAGTTTCGATCCTGTTGCGATTAAAGACGAAATACTTGCAAAATCAGAAATAATCATCGAGGGTAAAAGCCGGGCGTATTTTGCATCGCTGGTTTTCGGCGATACAAGCCTTTTAAGTGAAGAACAGGAACAACAAATAGGAATGTCGGGACTTTCCCACCTTTTTGCGGTTTCGGGCCTCCACATAGCTATATTGTATGGATTCTTGCTCAAGCTGTTGGATTTTTTCCATATGAAAAACCGCTGGGTCAAATACGCTGCTGTTCTTTCGATTGTGGCAGGATTCATTTCCATAACCGGTTTCCCGGTTTCCGCTGTAAGAGCCTTCCTTTTCATTACGGTACTGGCGCTTTCAAAGATTGCAAAACGAAAGTATGATCTTCTGAATTCTTTGCTCATTGCAGCCATGATCGTATTGACATTGAATCCTTATCAGATTTATTCGCCGGGGTTTCAATTGTCGTTCGGAGCCGTGGCATCGATTCATTTCATTTATCCGGCAATCAGAAAATGGAACGGTTCACAAAACATGGCCGTCAAAGCATTCCTCATATCGCTGGCGGTGCAGATAGGCATAGCTCCAATCTTAATATGGCATTTCAATTACATATCCATAGTTTCGATCATAGCAAATGTGCCGGCAATCATATTGATGGGGATTTGGCAGCCGGTCCTCTATATTTTCGCGATTGCGGTCCATTTTTCCATTCCTTTTGTGCCGGGTGCGCTGGCCTTGCCCATAGACTTGGCCATGGCGGGTCTGAACTGGTTTTCGGGAGAAGCGGCCGGACTTTCATGGGCCTATGTGGAATTGCCCTCTATGGGGCCAAAGGCAGTTGGCATCTACTACTGCACGTGCATTTTGTTTGTGTTACAATCGAGAAAAGATGTTCTTTTTTATGCCGACAGGATGAAAAGGGCTGCGGCTGTCATTATGGCAGTTCTTGTAATAGCCGCGGTTCCTTCGATTGCCATTGGGAAAGAACGGATTGAAATAATATTTTTTGATGTTGGGCAGGGAGACTGCATGCTGCTAAAAACAAAAAACGACAGAAAAATTCTGGTGGACAGCGGAAGCGGAGATAAAAACATAGATGATATTCTGCTCAAAAATGGCATTGGGAGCATAGACCTTGCTGTTTTGACTCATTTCCATGAAGACCATTATGGAGGCTTCATGGAACTTGCCGAAAAGGGCCGGATCGATACCATGCTGTTGAAAGAAAGGGCATGGGAAAACCAAAACATAAAGAATGACTTGGAAGCTAAAATGGAAGCAAACGGGAATTCGGTAATTTACGCAAAAGAGGGTCAGTCAATCGAGATGGACGGCTTGACAATAGAAGTTTTAAATGTATGCAAATCTCAGGAAGAATCGGATTCTCATGCTACGGAAAATGACGATTCAATCGTGCTTTTGTTGGATTACAGGAACTTTGAGCTTTTGCTCACAGGGGACATAGAAAGTGAAACTGAAAAACGCTTGGCTTCGGAAAACACAGAGGACATTGACTTGATCAAGGCAAGCCACCATGGAAGCAAAACATCGAACACCGAAGTTTTTCTGGAATCGTTCAAGCCGGAAACGGCAGTCATTCAGGTTGGAAAAAATTTTTTCGGCCATCCGGCACCAAGCGTAATCGACAGATATGGGGCTTTTGGAATCGACATATACAGAACCGACAATGACGGAGCCATTTCAATTGAAACGGACGGCTTTGAAAAATATTCAATCAATAGCTTTTTTTCAAACAGGAGTGAGGAATATGGACTTGAATAAATTAATAGTGTTGCCGGATGTTTCCAAGCAGAGGGTGTTTTTCATAGAAGGAGATGAAAAATACATTGCTGACAAATTCATTGAGCACATGTCAAAAAAGTATTTGGACGGATGCATGGAGGAATTGAATTTCCATAAGCTTGAACAGGCATCGAACATAATGGAAATCGAGGAAAAGGCAGTCACGCTTCCCTTCATGTGCGGAATCAGGATTGTAGTGGTTGAGGATTTCATCAAAATCGCCTCGGACAGTTTCAATAGCAAAGAAGACATGGACGATTTTGTTGAAAAAGTGCCCGAATCGACAATGCTGATTTTGCTTAACGAAAGCGTTGACAAACGAAGCTTTGTCTATAAATATTTCAAAAAAAATAAACTTGTGGTGGAAGCAAAGAGATTGTCGCCCGACGCCTACGATGCATGGGTTGAAGATTTTCTCAAGGATAGGGGGATTTCCATTTCAAAAGCCGACAAAATAAACCTGATTAAGCAATTGGGGTATTTCAGAAAGGAAAACCCAAGCACACTTTATGATTCGGAAAGCGAGCTCAATAAACTGATAGGGAGCATCAAGGGAAGGACAGCCATAGAAAAGAATGACTTCGACGGATTCCTCAACACAAAAGGAGAAACCAACATATTCAAACTTACGGACAGCCTATCCGAAGGCAAAACAGCATATGCTCTGGAAAGCCTGGAAACATTGTGTGAAATGGGTGAACCGGAAATAAAAATACTGTTTATGATCAGCCGGCATTTCAGGCAGATAATGAAGGTCAAGAGCATGGCGGTGAATGGTTTTTCGAAAGATGAAACCATGAAGACATTGGGGATAAAGAGCGATTTTGTTTATAAAAAGACATCAAGGCAAGGGAAAAACCTGGATATGGGAACCATAGAAAAAATAATGGATTTGTGCATGAGTACCGAATTGAAGTGCAAATCTCTTTCAAGCCAAAAGCGAATGGCTCTTGAAGTTTTGATTTGTGAAATCGGGAATTCGATATATGAACGGAATATAGGGTAGAAATCG
>PKTO01000316.1 GCA_002869095.1 Clostridiales bacterium | reverse complement strand
TCTTAGGGGCCGCGGCGGGGCCGGTTTCCCGACATGGTTCAAATGGAACGCGGCCAGGGCGTCGAAGAGTGAGCCCAAGTACATCGTATGCAACGCCGACGAAGGGGATCCGGGAGCGTTCATGGACCGAAGCGTGCTCGAGGGCGACCCGCACAACCTTATCGAGGGAATGATGATAGGCGCCTATGCGATGGGAGCCGAAGAGGGAATAGTATATGTTCGTGCAGAGTACCCTCTTGCCATTGTCCGTCTTGAAAAAGCGATCGAACAGGCCCGCGAAAAAGGCTTCCTCGGAAAGAGGGTCTTCGGAATGGACTTCAATTTCGACATGAGGATAAAAGCCGGAGCCGGAGCCTTTGTCTGCGGCGAGGAAACCGCCCTCATAGCATCTCTAGAAGGCGAACGCGGAATGCCCAGGCTCAAGCCTCCTTTCCCCGCTCAAAAGGGATACTGGCAACAGCCTACAAACATAAACAATGTAGAGACATTCTCAAATGTTCCTTGGATAATAAATAACGGCGCCAACGCTTTCTCGTCGATGGGAACAGAAGACTCAAAAGGAACAAAGGTCTTTGCGCTTACCGGAAAAATCAAGAACGGGGGACTGGTTGAAGTGCCTATGGGCATGTCGCTCCGTGAAATAATATACGACATCGGCGGAGGAATAAGGGACGACAAGAAACTCAAGGCGATACAGCTTGGCGGACCGTCGGGAGGCTGCATACCCGAATCCCTTCTCGACACTCCGGTTGAATACGCCTCGATAAACAAGACGGGAGCAATTGTGGGATCAGGCGGAATGGTAGTATTGGACGAGACTACATGCATGGTCGACGTGACCCGCTTCTTCCTCGACTTCACCAAGAAGGAATCCTGCGGCAAATGCATACATTGCCGAATAGGAACAACAAGGATGCTTGAAATACTCACACGCATAACCAAGGGCGAAGGCAAAGAGGGCGACATTGAGCTTCTCGAGGACTTGGCTAAGAAAGTCAAGGACGGATCGCTTTGCGGACTCGGACAAACGGCTCCCAACCCTGTCCTGACAACAATCAGATATTTCAGGGATGAGTACGAAGCTCACATAAAAGACAAGAAATGCCCGGCAAAACAATGTACAGCCCTGATAACCTATAGGATAGATCCCGATAAATGCATAGGCTGCACGGCTTGCGCAAGGAATTGTCCTGTTTCATGCATAACGGGAGCAGTCAAAAAACCACACGAAATCGATCCGGCTGTCTGCATCAAATGCGGAAAATGCGCAGAGGTCTGTCCGGTAGACGCAGTGGAAATACTATAGGGGAGGGAAAACAGATGTCAGAGATACGATTGAATATAGACGGAATTGAAGTCAAAGGCCATCAAGGCGAGACAATACTCGAGATATCCAAGAGATACGATGTTGAAATACCCACGCTGTGTTTCGACGAACGAATGGACATATACGGTTCATGCGGAATGTGCGTTGTGGAAGTTGAAGGAATACCGAAATTGCTCAGATCCTGCGCCACGGAGGCAAGGGACGGAATGGTCGTGAAGACCAGGACAAAACGAGTTGTCGAATCGCGCAAGATAGCGCTGGAGCTTCTCTTGTCCGACCATGTGGGAGACTGCCGCCCTCCATGTGTGCTGGCATGCCCGGGACAAACCGACTGCCAGGGATACGTGGGACTCATCGCAAACGGAGAGTTTGACGAGGCGCTCAAGCTGGTAAAAGAACAGCTTCCCCTTCCAGGCTGCATAGGCCGTGTCTGCCCCCATCCCTGCGAGGATGCATGCAGGAGGGAGCTGGTTGAAGAACCAATAGCGATAGCGTGGCAAAAGCGTTTCATAGCCGACATGGACATGCAGAAGGAAGAAATGTTCATACCCGACCTTGGTGCTCCGACAGGCAAGAGGGTTGCAATAGTCGGAGGCGGACCGGCCGGACTCACTGCGGCATATTTCCTGGCGGTCAAGGGACATGACGTTACCATATACGACATGATGCCCAAGATGGGCGGAATGCTCAGATACGGAATACCCGAGTACCGTCTTCCCAAAGACGTGCTCGACAAGGAAATAGGCGTAATCGAAAAAATGGGCGTCACCTTGATGAACAACAAGAAAGCCGGAACCGACTTCACGGTCGAGGGCCTCCGGAAAGACTTCGACTCCGTTTTCGTAGGAATAGGCGCATGGAGCAGCTCTTCGATGAGATGCGAAGGCGAAGAAATGGACGGAGTGTACGGTGGAATCGATTTCCTCAGAAAAGCCGCCCTGAATGAACCGACAAACATAGGAAACCGCGTCGCCGTAATAGGCGGAGGAAACACAGCAATGGACGCGGCCCGTACCGCAGTAAGGCTTGGAGCCGAAAAAGTTTACCTCGTATACAGAAGAACCGAAGCCGAAATGCCGGCTGAGGAAGTTGAAATCGTGGAAGCCCGCGAAGAAGGCGTCGAATTCGTATTCCTTGCAAGCCCCAAGAAGGTCATCGCCGGAGAAGACGGACGCGCGGCCAAACTTGAGGTTCAAAACATGGAGCTTGGCGAACCCGATGCAAGCGGACGAAGAAGGCCTCTCCCCATAGAAGGCGATGTCGACACAATAGAAATCGATTCCATAATTTCGGCAATCGGCCAAGGCTGCAACCCCGAGGGCCTATCTGAGCTAACGCTTACTAAGAAAGGCACGATTGAAGCTGACGAAGCTACATTCATGACCAATCTTGACGGAGTGTTCGCGGCGGGAGACGCAACAAACAAGGGAGCCAACATAGCTATCCAGGCTATTGGCGACGCCAAGAAAGCCGTCGAAGTAATGGACAGCTACATGAACGGCTCGATGATTCCTTTCAAGGAAAAATATCATGTCGAAAGAGATGATTTGACGGAAGAGGACTACGCCGACAGAGAAAAGATAAGCCGCGGAACGATGAGCCATCTTTCTCCCGAAGAAAGAAAAACCAACTTCGAGGAAATAATGAAGGGCTTCACGCCTGAGGAAGCCGTAAGGGACGCATCAAGATGTCTCGAGTGCGGTTGCCACGACTTCTTCGAATGCAAGCTATTCACATATGCAAACGATTACGATGTGGATCCTTCCAAATTCGAGGGACAGGTGCACCACAGGGAGCAGGCAGACGAGCATCCTTTCATCTTGAAGAATGCCGACAAGTGCATACTCTGCGGACAATGCGTAAGAATTTGCGACGAGTTGATGGGCATAACAGCCCTAGGCCTTGTAAACAGGGGCTTCGAGACAATAGTCAGGCCTACACTGGAGCAGCCTTTGGTGTCTTCCGGCTGTATTTCATGCGGACAATGCGTAAGCATATGCCCGACCGGATCGCTTCAGGAAAAACTTCTCATCAAGAAGTCGGTGCCTGTGCAGGCAGAAGTCACACAGGGACTTTGTTCATACTGCAGCCTGGGTTGCCAGCTTGACGTCGAAACCAAGGGTCAAATGCTCTACAGGGCCCTTCCAGTCAAGAACAACCCGGTTGACGGAGGACTGCTTTGCGTCAAAGGAAAGTTCGGATACGACTTCCACAACACGGACAGGACTTTGACACCGCTTGTCAAGAAAGACGGAAAGCTTGTTGAAGCCGATTGGAAAGAAGCTCTTTCGACTGCTGCAGAGAAAGCAAAAGACATAAAGAGCAAATACGGAAACGACGCCTTGGCTGTATTGGTTTCGGACCACATGACAAATGAAGAGATCCACATGATAAAATCCTTTGCAAAAGGCAGCCTCGGAACCGAAAAAGTGGCTTCACTCTCAGCCAAACCGAGCGGACTTGCTGATGTCTTCGGAAGAAACGCTTCTCCTTCAACCATGGATGAAATGTCAGCCGCCGATTTGATTCTTTTCATTGGAAACGACATTTACGACACCCACGCAACAATGGGAATTAAAATGAGGAAAGCGGTTAAGAAGGGATCCAAGCTTGTCCTTGTTACAGAGAAAGCCACAAGGCTTGACGAGTCGGCTCATATGGCCATCCAGGTTGGAAACGACCTTTCATTCCT
>PKTO01000369.1 GCA_002869095.1 Clostridiales bacterium | reverse complement strand
GGGCTTCCGGCAATAGTCATGCAGGTGCTTGCATCGTTCATGATAGGTGGAATGAATTTGATTGTTGGAGGCCTAGATGAAAACGGGGTAGCGGCACTTGGCATATATTTCAGGCTGCAGTCATTTGTTTTCATGCCGGTTTTCGGATTGAACCAGGGCTATATGCCGATTGTTGGCTACAACTACGGGCATGGAAGGCCCGACCGGATGAAACAGGCCATAAAGTACGGAATAATGACCTCTGCGGTATTCACTACAGCCGGACTGATTCTTTTTCAGACCTCGGCCGGTTTGCTGGTTTCGATGTTCAATCCGGACGCGGAACTTCTCCTTGTGGGTTCCGATGCGATAAGGACCATAAGCATGGCTTTTCCTATAATCGGTCCTGCGATTGTCATAGCAACCACTTTCCAGGCTTTGGGAAAGGGCATGCCAAGCCTGATTTTATCGTTCTCAAGGCAAATAATTTTGCTTCTGCCGATGGCATGGCTGTTTTCAAGCTACGGAAACATACATCTGGTTTGGTACGCTTTCCCGATTTCTGAAGCAATTTCATTTTTTGCGGCGGTATTTTGGATAAGAAAGACACTCGCATATGTTTATTTGGCAATGGACAAAAACAGTATTTGACGGATTGACTTTTATTGTATTACGTGTTATATTTCTTGAAATGGGAATATCTTTAATCTGGTCCAGAGAGACTGGAAAGGTAGCTATAATCAATAAATTTTTACAGGAGAACTATGCCTTTCCGCGTCTGCGGAGAGGCTTTTTTCAAATCAACTTTAATTTGGCACTGTGATGCCAGGAAGGAAGGCTAAAATGCTTAAAGACAGACACTTGATTGAACCGGAGGACTTCACCGTCGGGGAACTGCAGGAGCTTTTTGAACTGGGCGACCGGATTATCGAAAGCCCGGAAAAGTACAGCGGCGCGTGCAGGGGAAAACTTTTGGCGACACTCTTTTATGAGCCGTCGACAAGAACGCGTTTCAGTTTCGAGGCGGCAATGCTCAGGCTGGGAGGGCAGACGATAGGATTTTCAGAACCTGGGTCGTCGTCCGTTTCCAAAGGAGAAAGCATAGGCGATACAATCCGGACTATAGGCTGCTATGCCGACATTGCAGTCATGCGCCACCCAAAAGAGGGCGCTCCGCTTCTTGCCTCGAAAAAATCGGTTATTCCTCTCATAAATGCAGGCGATGGGGGGCATCAGCACCCGACACAGACGCTTACCGACCTTATGACAATCAGGCGGTACAAAAGGCGCCTGGACAATCTCGTCATAGGCCTTTGCGGAGACTTGAAATTCGGCAGAACGGTCCATTCGCTTGTAAAGGCGCTTTCAAGATACGACAACATAAAATTTGTTTTCATATCACCAAACGAACTCGAGATTCCTCCGCACATAACCGACAAGCTCGACAAGGACCAATTTGAGATTACGCAAAATCTCGAAGGAAGCCTTGGGAAACTGGACATACTTTATATGACAAGAGTCCAAAGGGAAAGGTTTTTCAGTGAAGACGAGTATCTCAGGCTTAAGGACTTCTTCCTTCTTAACGCAAAGAAGATGGAAAAGGCGAAGCAGGACATGATCGTAATGCATCCGCTTCCAAGGGTGAACGAAATATCCACCGACATGGATACGGATGAGCGTGCGGTTTATTTCGAACAGGCTAAAATGGGCATGTACATACGCATGGCCCTTATAATGCGGCTTTTGGGGGTGGAATAGATGATTAAAATCGACAGCATCAAGAAAGGGATTGTAATAGACCATATCAAACCGGGATGCGGGCATAAAATATTCAAGGACCTGGGTCTGCACAAGGTGGATTATACGGTTGTGCTCATCAAGAACATACCTTCGGTGAAAATGGGAAAAAAAGACCTTATAAAGATTGAAAATGAAATCGATCTCGACATGACCATGTTGGGCCTTCTGGACCCGAACCTTACAGTCAATATTGTCGAAAACGGAAGAATAACGGAAAAAATAAAACTCAAACTGCCCGAAAAAGTCAAGGGCATATTGAAATGCAAGAATCCCAGATGCGTTTCGACAATAGAGAACATACCCGACATAGAATTCACTCTCACCGATCCGGAAAACAAGATATACGCCTGCGAATACTGCGACACTCCGGTGAAGGCGTAGGTGGCCGGATGACAACTCTGATAAAGAACGTAAGACTGGTGGATTCCCATCTCGATTGCATGGGAGCCGTACTGATAGAGGACGGAAAGATACAGCATGTTTTGAAAGAGGGGAATCTTTCCGAAATGGTGGAAGCCGAAGAAAAGTGCGCAAAATCGATTGACGGACTGGGCCTTTGCCTCATGCCCGCATTCACAGACATGCATTTTCACATGCGGTATCCCGGAGGCGAGGGCAAAGAGACGATGGAAACCGGAGAGGCGGCAGCCGTAAAGGGCGGATACACCGCACTCTGCACAATGGCCAACACCTCGCCCGTATGCGACAATCCGCAAGTTTTCGAAAAAATAATGAAGAGGCATGAAGAAGTGGGACTCTGCGACATTTTTCAGATTTCCGCAGTGACAAAAGGACTCGAGGGAAAGGAAACTGTAGACTTCGGGACCATGAAGAAGCTGACGAGCCTTTTCTCCGATGACGGCAAGACGCTTGTTGATTCCGAATTGGCAAAGGAAGCCTTCAAAAAGTCCAGAGAGCTTGATTTCATTGTAATGGCCCATTGCGAACCCGAGTCGAAGACCGTACGGAGGCATTTGGGCACGATGGCTGAAGTTCCGGGAAGGCTGCATATCTGCCATATAAGCAAGCGGAAGACGGTTGACCTCATTAGGGCCGGCAAAGCGGCTTTCGGAGACCTGCTCACATGCGAAGTCACTCCCCACCATCTTTTCGCCGAGGATCTGGACTACAGGGTCAACCCTTCCTTTGGCACGTCGGCCGACAGGGAATCGCTTTTGGACGGGGCAAGGAGCGGACTGATTGACGTAATAGGAACAGACCATGCGCCCCACAGCAGGCAGGACAAGCTTAATGGAAGCCCCGGCATATCAAATGTGGAAATCGCATTTGAAATGGTGCACACTGTTTTCGAAAGAGAAAACATAGGGATCGGAAGGCTTGTTGAAATGATGGCCGAGAAGCCGGCAGAACTGCTTGGACTTTCCAAGGGCCGCCTTTTAGAAGGGATGGATGCGGATTTGGTTTTGGCTGATTTGGACGTCGTAAAGAAAATTTCTTCCGAAACTTTTTCATCCAAAGGCAGGAATACTCCTTTCGACGGTTGGGAGACCAAAGGTGAAATTGTACTGACGATGAAAGAAGGGAGAGTAATATATGATAGTAGACAAATTGCACGATGAAGTCGTTTCAAAGGGGATGATTTGCGTAGGGCTTGACATAAGGATGGATTATATTCCCGGGTTCATAACAAAAAAATATGATGCGAAAAGCGATAGAATTTTCGCTTTCAACCGTTTGGTCATAGATGCGGCCCGTCAAAAGGCGGCATGCTTCAAGCTTCAGATAGCATGCTATGAAGCGGAGGGCATCGAAGGCATGAAGGCATATGCAAGAAGCCTCGATTATCTAAGGGAGAAAGACCTGATATCGATTGCGGACGCCAAAAGGGGAGACATATCGTCAACCGCAGGCCTTTATGCCAAAGCCCATTTCAGCGGAGAGTTCGAGGCAGACTTCATGACCGTGAACCCATACATGGGGGAGGACGCAATATCCCCATATTACGATTATGTAAAGAACAGGAACAAGGGCCTGTTTGTTCTCGTGAAGACATCAAACCCGTCCGCAGCCGATTTCCAGGAGAAGATTTTGTCAAACGGCAATCCCATTTACATTGAAACGGCATAAAAAGTCGGTGAATGGGGAGCCGAGTTTACAGGCAGGAGCGGATACAGCTCGATAGGCGGCGTGGTTGGAATAAAAAACACCAAAGAGTTTCATGAAGTCAGAAAGGCATGCCCGGGCATGTTCTTCCTTGTTCCGGGATATGGAGCGCAGGGGGGCACCGGCAAAGACATAAGGCAGGCC
>PKTO01000036.1 GCA_002869095.1 Clostridiales bacterium | reverse complement strand
CGCGTTTTCATGGACATCGCCGGGATTGTAGCGGGTCTTTTCATAATAATGCTCATAGGCATAACGGTCGAGAAGTTCGTATTAGGGTTCATAGAGAAGAGGACGGTTGAGAAATGGGGAATGGCCGAATGAATACCGCATTGCAAGCAATAAACATAACAAAAAAGTATTTTAAGGACGGCGAACCGAAATTCATTCTCAGGGATTTTTCGATGGAAGTCCAAGAGGGCCAAATAATTTCCATTTTGGGAGCCTCCGGATGCGGAAAGACTACGGCTCTCAATGTGATTGGAGGATTCGAGAAGATTGATTCGGGTCAAGTGCTTCTGCACGGTGAAAAAATCAAAGCCCCGAGTTTTTCAATGATAATGGTTTTCCAGGACAGCCATCAATTGTTTCCGTGGCTCGATCTCCATGACAACATAGCCATGCCGGTCAAAAAGCGCTACCCCAAAAAGCCCAAGGCTTTCTATGAAAAAAAGGCATGCGACATGCTCGAGCAAGTGGGGCTTGAAGGCTACGGAAACTATTATCCCCACGAATTGTCCGGAGGCATGCGCCAGAGGGGCGCCATTGCAAGAGCCTTGGCATCCGAACCGGACCTGATTCTGATGGATGAGCCTTTTGCGAATGTCGATGCAATCACCAGGGATTCACTGCAGGACTTGCTTCTTGGAATTTGGAAGGACAAGGGCCTGACGGTCGTATTCGTAACACACGACATAGAGGAGGCCCTCTACATTTCCGACAGGATACTGATAATGGGCAAGGAATCCGGCAAGGTGGAAAGAATCGCAAAAAACGAATGGAAGGGTTTGCGCAAAACAAAAGAAGACTATTTCGACGAAAAGGAACGGATAAAAAATGAAATAATGGCTTAAGCAATACTTTGCGATTTTAAATCATCATTTAAGGACCTTGTAAATGCGCAGGGTTCTTTCCTTTTGCCCCATGAGCCTGACAATCCTCACCGGATAGGTGTCGTTATGAAAAGTGTCCATGAGAATGCATTTTTCTGAAATGAAGGCATTCATCGATTCGTAATAATCCGCGGGATTGCCGTACAGGCTGTTGTATACGGGGCGTGTATTCCAGATTATGTCCATTTCTTCGGGATAAAGAATATATTCTATTCCGTTCTTGTCGATGTAGTCCTCAAAGCTTAGCGAATTTTCCTTCAAGTGCGCAAGATTCCTGTAATCGAAGAGATTTTCAGGATTGAAATAATAGCCTGTGTTGAGGTTGGCAAGCACCCGGGCATCATTTGGAACCGCGCTTGATATGTCATTGAGGTAGGACTGGTAGTCCTTGCCGGGGTGTATAGAGATTTGGAAACAGCTCATCGCCAATGTTGCTGAAACAAGAAGGGATAAAATCCTTTTTCCTGACTTGGCCAAGGGGTGCACAAGTTCCGCAACAAGCATGTATAACCAAGGGAAAAGGAAAATTATGCTTGTCTGGTTGTAGCGGCCGACCAGCATATATCCTATATTTATTCCCAAAAGTCCGAGCAGGGGATACGCCGCCTGCGATTCGCCTCTCGACTTTATAAGTCTTGCCGTGCCAAAAAGGAAGGCTGAAGCCATGAGCAGGAGCTGAGGCCTTATGTCGGGCGTATAGTATGTTCCGCTTACCTGCAGGAAAAGCTTGATATAAAACAGCTTGATTTGCAGAAATTTGGAAAGGAGGCTTTGGGTGACACCCAGCGTTTTTCCGTATTCAGAGTAATTTTTGATGAAATCGGGATCCATATGCAAACTGAGCGCTATAAAAAACAATGCCGCAGCCGCCAGAACGGATATGAATATCACAATGTCCCGCAGTTTTGCCTCTTTCCTGAAAAAACGATATAAAAGCATCAGCCCGAACGGTATTGCAACGATGAAGCTGTTTGGATGAATTCCTATGCCTATGGAGAGTATTGCTGCGAGAATGGCTGCGCCTCCCCTGCCAGTCGGGTTTTTTCGCAGGAAATAGTCATATGCGGCAAGGCTTATGAGCAAAAGAATGCTTTCCTGCCTTGCCATATGGGAGGCATATATGAATTGAACATCCACTGCGAGCAGGGATGTTGCCAGATGGGCAAAACTTTTGTCCTTGAAACGGGTCGTCATAATCCGGTAAAAGAGACATAGCGAGAAGATGCCCGCAACGAGTGAAATCATTCTCATGCTTATCAGGTTGTGGCCGAAAATGCTTATTGCCAATGCCTGCAAGGCTACAAAAAATATTTTTATGGCATGGGGGTTTCTGGGGTAAAGGTCGAAGAAGGGTTCGGTCAAGTCGATGCGTCCCTCACTCAAAACGGTTTGTGAAAGGCCGCTCAGCCAAGCCTCGTCAGAGTGCATGAAGGGAAACTTGCCAATAAAAAAAATGCTGGCTGAAGCGTACAGCAATAGCGCAAGTATTCCAATGCCGTGATTTTTGACGAATGCATTCATTCTGCCCATGCCTTTTGCCTCCCCTCCTGAATTTCTGTGACTATTATACCATTACAGGCGGAAAACGTTTCGTATTTAATAATCAGATGCAATATTAAAAAAGTGGATACCGGATAATGCGGCGCTTCTTGTATAATATCAGTGATGATTGTTGATAAATTAACAATCCCATTATAAAAAAAGGATGGAGGATTATTTATGAAAAAATACTTGAAACCGGTAATGCTTTTAACCTTGGTTTTGGCATTGGCAGCCCTTTCCGGATGTCTCGGCACCACGGGACAGGCTGACGGACCTTTTATCGTAGATGCCGAAACAGCTGCTGAGATGATTGGTGAAGGAGCGGTTTTGGTTGACGCGCAGATGGAGGATGCCTATGACGCCGCCCATATTGAAGGCGCAGTGAATATAACGAGAGGCGACATTGTCGTAAGCGAACCTTTCCCGAATATGGTTGGCGGGAAAGCTCAAATCGAGAAAGTGCTTGGCAACAGCGGCATAGGAAACGGAATGCAGATAATCGTATACGACGACAACAACCACATGGATGCGGCAAGATTCTGGTGGACGCTCAAGGCCTATGGAAATGAAAATGTAAAGGTTGTGAGCGGAGGACTGAAAGCCCTCGAAGAAACCGGCATGACAGTGACGGAAGAGGTGCCTGCGGTCGAGGCGGTTTCCTATGAGGCTGAAGAATTCGATGAATCCATGCTTGCTACAATAGACACTGTAATAGACCAATTGAACTATCCTGATCCTGATACATGCCTAATCGACACAAGAACAATAGAAGAATTCGAAGAAGGAACCATCCCGAGCTCCATCCACATCGATTATGTGGAAAATCAATACACCGACGGAACCTACAAGTCCGCCCAGGACATAGCGATAATGTACATGGAAAAAGGGATAGACAAAGACGGAACCGTAATAATGTATTGCAAGACATCAATAAGAGGGGCTCAGACTTATCTCGCGCTCGCAAATGCAGGGTATGAAAACCTGAAGCTTTATGACGGCGCGTGGCTGGAATGGTCATCAGACAAGGCTCTTCCGATACAGACGCCGAGCGGCGAAAAAGTAGAGTTCAATGAGCAGGACGCATCATAAAAGCATATTTTACTCCTCCATATTATAAAATGGCAAGCCGCCTTAAAGCGGCTTGCCATTTATTAATCGGGACCTTGTCAATGCCTTTTCTAATGCTGCATTAGCAAATCGTTTTATGGTATATGCAAATGGATTGATATAATGAAATTGTTAATTAAATAACACAAAATAAGAGGAGGAAGTCTATTCATGTTTAAGAAGAATAAATTATTACTTATGCTTGTGGCAATTCTCATCATTGCCCTTGCCGCAGGGTGCGCAGCACCAACTCCCGAGCCGCAAACAGAACCGGCTAAGAAAATCGAAAAAACAGAGCCGGCAGAGGTTGCATTGGGTGACGAATCAAGCGCGGTGGAATCAGTTGTAAACGCCTATTTTGCCGACAAGCCTGCGCACAACTACAAAATCAAGCAAGACGACTTCATTGAAAAGGTCAAGAACGAGGAAGACATGTTTATTCTTGACATAAGGCAGCCTGACGTTTACGCCGAGGGACACAT
>PKTO01000128.1 GCA_002869095.1 Clostridiales bacterium | reverse complement strand
ATTTTGGCGACTCCGTCCGGAAAACTTGCTGAAAAAGTCGCTGAAGCCGTAGCGAGGCAGGCGGGGCTTTTGGAAAAACGCGAAATAGCGGAGACCGCAGTCAGGGACAATGGACTCATATTCGTGACGGAGAACATTGGACAGGCTTTCGAAATTGCAAACGAGGTTGCTCCTGAGCATTTGGAAATCATGCTCGAGAATCCTGATTCCTATGTGCCGCTGGTATGAAATGCCGGGGCAATATTTCTGGGGTCTTATTCGCCCGAACCGGTAGGCGATTATTTTGCCGGTCCAAACCATACATTGCCTACATCTGGAACAGCCCGCTTTTCTTCTGCCTTGGGCGTGTATGATTTCATAAAAAGGACAAGCTATATAAGATATTCGAAGGAATCCTTGAAAAATAACAAGAGCAAGATAATGAGATTCGCACAAAGGGAGGGGCTCACAGCCCATGCCAATTCTATAAAAGTGAGGTTTGATTGCGATGATTGAGAAAATGGTAAAAGAAACAATAAAGGGTATGAAGGCATACCAGGTCGACAACAGCAGATACGACATCAAGATAGATGCAAATGAATCAAACAGCAACATATTCGACGAAATAATGCCTGAAATATGGAAAAATGTAATGAAAGAGGATATAAACAGATATCCGGACAGCGAAGCATCCGAATTAAGGGCGGCAATTTCGGGCTTCATTGGAGTTTCGGCCGAAAAGATACTTTGCGGCAACGGTTCCGATGAATTGATAAAAATCATAATAGACGCCTTTGTAAATCCGGGGGAAGCCGTCCTTTCGCACAGTCCGACCTTTGGAATGTACGGAATTTCGACCCGTGTGTCGGGAGGATCCTATCTTGAAATTGAAACGGACGAGGCTTTTGACATAGATGTCGATGAATTGATAGCAAAAGCTAACGAGTCGTGCGCGAAACTGATTTTTTTATGCAATCCAAACAATCCGACAGGCAACATACTCGAAAAAAAGCAAATCAGGCGCATACTGATGGAAACAGAATCCATACTCGTGCTTGACGAAGCGTATATCGAGTTTGCAGGGGAGTCAATGGTAGACGAGGTGGATGACTGGGAGAATCTCATAATAATGAGGACTCTGTCCAAAGCTTTTGGATTGGCAGGACTGAGATTGGGCTATATAATAACAGGCGGGCCCATAATGGAAGTTGTCAAGGCAATCAAACCTCCCTACAACTTGAACCGAATATCGCAAAGGCTTGGAACGGAAGTCCTTGCGCATTCTTCATTCATAAACCGAAACATAGAAGCCATAAAATCCGAAAGGGAGAGAATGCTCGAAGAGCTTTTGAAAATAAAGGAATTGAAAGTTTTTCCGACCAAAAGCAATTTCATATTGCTCAAAACGGACGAAGCGGAAAAACTGGACAGGGCTTTCAAGAAAGAGTCTATACTGGTCCGCAAATATTCGGGAGGGCGCCTTAAGGACTGCCTTCGAATAAGCATCGGTTCACGCAGCGAGAACGAGACTGTGATGGCAGTCATAAGGAGGACGTTTGAATGAGGAAAAGCGAAATTGCAAGAGAAACGAAGGAAACGAAGATTTATCTTTCACTTGACGTCGATGAATGCGAAGAAGTGAGGATTGATACCGGAATAGGGTTTTTCGACCACATGCTCAACCTTTTCGCAAGGCACGGCAGATTTGGAATGGACCTTTCGGTTGAAGGCGATTACGAGGTGGACAACCACCATGTGATAGAGGATACGGGAATAGTGCTCGGCAAGGCCTTCAAGGAAGCTTTGAGGGACAAAAGCGGAATAAAAAGATACTCGTCCATGTTCACGCCCATGGACGAGTCCTTAAGCAGGGTTTGCGTAGACATAAGCGGAAGGGGCATGCTCGTGTTCGACGCTTCCTTCACTTGCGAGAGGATAGGGGCGATGGAAACAGAAATGATAGAGGAATTTTTCAGGGCATTCGCTCTTTCAAGCGGAATAACCCTCCACGTCGCCGTCATGTACGGCAAGAACAACCACCACATGGCCGAGGCAATATTCAAGGGCTTTGCGAGAGCTTTAAAAGAAGCGGTTTCAATCGACAAGTCCGTAGAGGGAATTCCTTCTACAAAGGGCATTCTATAGGGGGGGTCAAATGATAGCCATAGTGGACTACGGAATGGGGAATCTTAAAAATGTCCAGACTGCATTCAGCAACATAGGAGTGGATTCGATCATAACCTCAAGCGAGAGCGACATAGATGAGAGCGACGCCATTCTTCTTCCGGGAGTCGGCGCGTTTCAGGATGCGATCAAGTGCCTGAACAAATCGGGCCTGGTGCCTTGTCTTCGCAGAAATGTCGAAGACGGGAAAATTCTCATGGGCATTTGCCTTGGGATGCAGCTTTTGTTCGACAAGAGTTTCGAGGATGGAGAGTGGGATGGGCTGGGATTCCTGAAGGGGGAAGTCGTACGTTTTGAAATAGACTTCAAGGTTCCCCATATGGGCTGGAACAATCTCATTGAAAAAAGGCAAGACCCAATTGGAAAAAGCGTCGGGACCGGAGAATTCGTATACTTCGTCAATTCATACTATGCAGTTCCAAAGAATCCGGACGATGTTGTGTTTTCAAGCGAATACGGAGTCGAATTTCCTGCCCTTGTCAGAAGGGGCAATGTCATAGGCGCCCAGTTTCATCCTGAAAAGAGTGGGGAGACAGGCTACAAAATACTGAAAAATCTTAAGGAGATGATAGAGGCATGATGATATTTCCGGCAATAGACATCAAGGAAGGGAAGTGCGTCAGGCTTCTCAGAGGCGAATTCGATCAAAAGACCGTTTATTTCGACGATCCGGTCGAGGCCGCGCTGGAGTGGGAGAGCAAAGGCGCAAAATATATTCATATAGTGGACCTTGATGGAGCGCTTCACGGCAAAGGCAAAAACAGGGAAGCGGTTAAAAGGATTCTCGAATCGGTTAATGTGCCACTGCAACTGGGCGGAGGAATAAGGACGGTCGAAATAGCCGCAGGATGGATAGAAATGGGCGTTTCCAGGGTTATTTTGGGAACTGCGGCAGTAAAAAATCCGGAAATTGTTTCCGAACTTGTTGAAAAAGTCGGAGCCGACAAAGTCCTTGTATCCATTGATGCGAAAAAAGGAATGGTTTGCACCGAAGGCTGGATGGAAACAAGCGAGCTCGAAGCGGCCGCATTTGCCGAGGACTTGGAGGCAAAAGGAGTCAAAACCATAGTTTACACGGACATAGCCAAGGACGGGACCATGGTAGGGCCCAATTTCGATGAACTTTCGAAATTGCAGAAAGTCACCCGGATGGATATAATAGCCTCCGGTGGCATAGGTGACGTTGGACATGTCAAGAAACTTGCCGAAATGGGGCTTTACGGCGCCATAACGGGCAAAGCTTTGTATGAAGGCACGCTTCAACTGGAAGAAGCGCTGGAGGTGTCATCATGTTGACAAAGAGAATAATACCATGCCTGGATGTCAGAAACGGGCGGGTTGTAAAAGGCAGAAAATTCAAGGATGTGCAGGACGTTGAAGATCCCGTTTCGCTTGCAAAATTCTACAGGAACGAAATGGCGGACGAGCTTGTGTTTTACGACATAACGGCCTCCAACGAAAAACGGGATATATTCTTGAATGTGGTTGAAAGAACCGCAGAGCAGATAAACATACCGTTTACAATCGGCGGAGGAATACGCACGGTCGAAGATTTCAACAAGGTCCTCAAAGCCGGAGCCGACAAGGTGTCAGTCAATTCGGCGGCTGTACTTCGCCCTGGACTAATAAGGGAAGCCGCCCTCAAATTCGGCAATCAATGCGTAGTACTTTCGATGGACGTAAAATGGCTTTCAGAAGGCAAATGGACAATTTACATCAACGGCGGAAGGGTGGACACCGGAATTGACGCATTGGAATGGGCCAAAAGGGGAGTGGAGCTTGGGGCCGGGGAAATATGCCTTAACGCCATAGATTCGGACGGAGTCAAGGAGGGCTACAGCATAGAGCTGACAAGGCTTGTGTCAGAAGCTGTAAATGTTCCGGTCATTGCATCGGGAGGAGCCGGAAAAAGGGAACATTTCCTTGAAGTGTT
>PKTO01000197.1 GCA_002869095.1 Clostridiales bacterium | reverse complement strand
GCCTACACGACAGAAGAAGAAATAAGGAAAGAAAGGATTTACGAATAAGAATTTCCACGTATGACCTGTTTCGCTCGAAATTTTGTAGCATGAATCCAGAGGAGGTAATAGGATGAAAGTCAAAAAAGCCATAATACCGGCAGCCGGTTTGGGGACCAGGTTCCTCCCGGCTACCAAGGCGGTGCCAAAGGAAATGCTGAACATTGTCGACAAGCCGGCACTCCAGTATATAGTTGAGGAAGTAGTGGCTTCGGGGATAGAGGAGATACTGATAATAACGACAAGAAACAAAGAGATGATACAAAACCATTTTGACAAGTCTTTTGAGCTTGAAATAAAACTTGGCCAAGCCGGCAAGACAGAAATGCTCAATGAAATGGTCCGTATTTCAGACATGGCGGACATACATTATGTCAGGCAAAAGGAGCCGAAAGGGCTTGGACATGCCGTTGGCTGCGCCAGGACGTTCGTGGGCGACGAGCCCTTCGCTGTGCTTTTGGGAGACGACATAGTATACAGCCAAGGGAAGCCTTGTCTCAGGCAGCTTGTTGAAGTTTATGAAAAGTACGGCGATTCAGTGCTGGGGGTTCAGACGGTGCCCCATGAGGAGACGTCCAAATACGGAATAATCGCGGGAGAAAAAATAGGCGACAGGACATACCGCGTAACCTACATGATAGAAAAGCCCAATCCCAAGGAAGCTCCCTCAGACATGGCCATTCTGGGAAGGTATGTTCTTGATGCCGACATATTTGAAATAATCAGAAACACGCCAAAGGGCAAAGGCGGAGAAATACAGCTTACCGATGCAATGAAAATATTGCTCAAGAGCCACAGGATGATTGCATATGACTTCATTGGAAGAAGGTATGACACCGGAAACAAGCAGGGATACCTTGAAGCCACCGTGGAGTACGCTCTGAGGCATCCCGGGGTGAAGGACGGGTTTGGAGAATATCTGAAGAGCCTTGTGTAAATGACTGTGGGGGTATGGGATGTATACGCTTGAAGAACTAAAAAATTATTGCGAGCGATGCCGAAAATGTCCGCTTCATGCAACCAGAAACCGTCTGGTGTTTGGAGATGGGGACCAAAAGGCCGACATATTTTTCATTGGCGAGGGTCCGGGATACTATGAGGACCAGTCCGGACGCACATTCGTCGGGAAGGCGGGGGTCTTGCTTGAGAAAGCCATCGAAGGAATAGGAATGTCGCGCGAAGATGTCTACATAGGCAACATAGTGAAATGCCGGCCGCCGGGAAACAGAAATCCCTCCTAGGAAGAGATGCGGGCATGCATTCCTTATTTGAGGTACCAGGTTGCGATAATAAAACCGAGGATAATCGTATGCCTTGGATCAGTGTCCGCCAAAAAAATCATCGGCGACAACATAAGGATTACCTCAAGCAGGGGGCAGTGGGTCGAAAAAAACGGGATGCTCATAATGCCCACCTTCCATCCCGCAGCAGTCCTGAGGGACGAAAACAAGAAGAAGCCGTTTTGGGAGGACTTTCTTGAAATAAAAAGCAAGCTTTCCGAAATTAAATCTGCTGAGGCTTGAACACACGATGTTTTCAGACCGCCCCAATTGGGGCGGTTTTGCATGAAAACAAAAAGTTGACAATCTGGTTTATAAAGCGTAAACTGAATATGCGGTTTATAAAATATAAACCAGAAAGAGAGGGCGGACATGAAAGAATTGAGACTCACCGAAGCTGAAAACAGGCTTGCCGAGATCATTTGGACCAAGGCACCCATACCTTCGCCTGAGCTGGTCGAATTGTGCAGGGTTGAAATAGGGTGGAAAAAGTCCACAACATATACAATGTTGAGAAAGCTTGAGAAAAAGGGAGTATTCGAGAACAGAAACGGAACGGTCTTGGCAGTCCTCACGAGAGAGGAGTTTTACACCGAGCAGGGCAGACAGATACTAGATGGAGGCTTTGAAGGCTCCTTGCCAAGATTTTTGGCGGCGTTTGCAAGCAATAAAAAATTGAGCAGTAAGGAAATTGATGAGCTGCAAAAGCTGATCGATTCGCACAAGGAGGAATGAATATGGAAAAAATATTTTTGCGTATTCTGGACATGAGCATGACCGGTTCATATGTAATCCTTTTCATAATGCTTGCCAGGCTTTTGCTGAGGAGATTTCCAAAAATATTTTCATACGCGCTCTGGTCGGCAGCATTGTTCAGGCTGGTCTTCCCGTTTTCATTAAAAGGAGCTTTCAGCCTTATTCCATCGGAAGCCCAAACCGTGCCTCGGGACATAATCCGGGCCGCAGGCATTCCGAATGGCGGGGATGCGGTTTTTAGTGGCGGAGGGGCAAACGTTTCGCTTGCCTTAGATGCGGCGGCAGGCACGGACCCCATGCAAATTTGGATATCCTCAGGCACAGCCGTCTGGACAGGTGGAGCTTTGCTGCTGCTTTGCTGCAGCGTGATTGCGACGCTTAGGCTTAAAAAAAGGCTGAAGCATTCAAAACATTTAAGCGGAAATATATACGAGACGGATGGAATGAAAACGCCTTTTGTATTCGGAATCGTGAAGCCTCGGATATATATACCGGCCAATCTTTCGGAAAACGAGAAATCATACATAATAAAGCACGAAGAGACTCACATAAAAAGGTTCGACCACATAATAAAGCCCTTCGCTTTTTTGACTCTTTGCCTCCACTGGTTCAATCCTTTGGTTTGGGCGGCCTTTTACTTTATGAGCGAGGATATGGAGCTGAGCTGCGATGAAAGCGTAATAAGGAAAATGGGGAGCGGAATAAAGAAGGACTATTCATCATCTCTTCTCTCTTTTTCCGCAGGAAGGACAATCGGACCATGCCCGCTTGCTTTTGGAGAGAGCAACCCCAAGGGCAGGATTAAAAACATACTCAATTACAGGAAGCCGGAATTTTGGATTGTCGTTCTTGCATTGGCAGTTGTTTCGGCAATTCTAATCGGTCTTGTGACAAACACTCAAGTGAATTACAAAACGGTGGATGATTATGCCCGGGAATATTTGGACAGCGAGGTCGGGATGTATGAAAGCTACTTCAGCGTTGAGGACAGCAAGATAGTCGATCTTGAAAAACTGCATTCATTCGACCAATTGACAGGCTATGACATCGAACTATGGAAAATAGAATACAGGATAAAGCCGGGCAACATTGACGAGGCTATAATGGCCGGAGGAATGAACCAAATCGACGGATGGATCACCGAGGACGGCAGCATGGGCAAACCCATACTTGTTTTTTCATATGAAAACGAAAGCCCAGAACTTTTGGGCGCAATCCGTTCGGGTGAAACGGGGGGCACTGTATCGGGTTACGAAACAGCCCTGAGGGAATTCCTGGAGCGCAAAGGACTTCTTCCGGGTGAAAGCTATGAAGGAAATCACGCAATAGTTGACTTCCTTCTGTCCACAGGAGAGACAGCCCGCCTCTTGCTTTCCCAGCCGGCAAGGCAGGGAGAGACAGGCATCTGGTGCGTAGAGCGCTGGATGGACGGAAACGGCAGCGTATACTACAGCGACCCTCAGGCCGCTTCTTCCACGGTTTACTATTACGAGGAGATTCAAAAGGAAGCCGACAATGGACACCGCACCGGACTTCTGGATCCGGAACAGGTGGCTTACGAGTATATAATTGAAACTTTGGGGCAAACGACGGCCTTGGGTGAAATCGAAATAAAAAGTCCCGCAACGATACAGGACTTCATGGCTCTTCCCGAGAGCAGGTTTCTGGGCTTTGTTTCCGACTTCGATACCCAGAGAGGCTTTTTCCATCTGGACCGGGTTGAGTGGCTGACATACGATGACGAGGAACGGATAAGCGAGCTGGGCCTTTCAAAGGATGACGACATGCCGGGCGGATTCTACATATACAATCCCGAAAGCTGGCCCCAGACATTTGAAGTGGACGAAAATACCGAGTACACCATTTTGGATTGGAACAGAAGCTATGGGGATGAAGCGACATACACCACAACCGATGCGAGTGAATTTGTCGATTACATTAACTCATATGAAGGCGGTTTTACTCCTCCGTTTTGGATTGTAAAAAAAGGCAGATATGTGGAAAGCATAACAGAGCAGTATGTTCCATGAT
>PKTO01000333.1 GCA_002869095.1 Clostridiales bacterium | reverse complement strand
CCCCGCTTGCATTCGGAGAGGGCGATACAAGGGGAAGGGTCAAGAATGTGCTCAACTACAGGAAGCCGTCCTTTTGGCTTGTTGCAATGGCTGTACTGATATGCCTTGCAGCTGCGGCGATGCTTATGACAGATCCCCAAAAACCCCAAATCGAACCAAACGAGGTTGGTGCTGTCAAGTATTCCGATACATTGGATTATGCGGTATCTGAGGCAATACTGAATCTTGATGAAATGAAGTATTCTGACTTTTCAACGGAGTCTCATGTTATTCTTGGAACGGAAGCAAGCGGGCAAGCTGACGACAACACATTTGTCTCAATCACTGTATATGCAATGGCAATGACCATGGGATATGATTATTTAGATGGATGGTTTGTAAATACCACAGGCAGCCATATGCCTGTGGCCATAACCTTTGATGTAAACGAGGAAGGCGAATATGCTCTTAATGAATACTGGATGCCCATGGATGGTTCGGGTTATGGTCCGTCAATCAAAGGAAAATTTCCAGCCCATCTTTATGATGATGCTATTGATACGCAAAAGTATGTATATGGTCAAATAATGAATTGCTACGATGATGCCATCAGGCATGGGGAACTTGGCAAAGCCGATGTTGGAAACAGAATCGAAGAACTGCTTGAGACAATCATGTCTTCTCCTTCGGAAAGCTCGAGACCAGGAGATTACATAGACGAACACAGAATTGAATACAGGGAGATTGTATTCATTGGCAAACATGCCTTGGATTATTGCTTCTCGGAGTTTGAAAAGGGCGGGCAAACAGGCCTTAAGGGTCATATTATGGCTGCTGCATGCCGGGATATAATGAAGGTTTACGGAGAGGAATTCAATGGACTATTCAATACAGGGCAGGACTGGTATGACGCGTATGAGGAATTGGTTTCCAATGACGGGGAATAGAAGCATATAATTATGACAATTGAGTAAATTCAGTTTTGCGGTTCATGCATGAGAGAGGTAAATATGAAAAGAGAAAAAAGAATGCATCGCGTATTTGCTCTTGCAGCGGTTTTTGTCATTTTGGCGGCGATTTGCTTATGGCAAAACAGCAGCATTGTTGTTTCCGAGCATGATTATGAAAGCTTGAAGGTGCCGGGCAGCTTCGATGGATTCAAGATTGTCCAGGTTTCAGATTTGCACAATAAAATGTTTGGACAAGGGCAGTCGAGGATTTTGCGTGAAATCGAAGGATTGGAGCCGGATATAATAGTTGTTACAGGTGATTTGATCGACAGGAGAAAATTCAACCTCGAGGCGGCCATGTTTATTATTAACGGAGCCATGGAAATTGCCCCTGTCTATTATGTTTCGGGAAACCATGAGGCATGGTCGGGTAAATATGATGAAACAATAAGCAGTTTGTCTGAAGCTGGCGTTTTTGTCATTGACGGTTCCTCGATTGAGGTTTAAAAAGGCCAAGACAGCATAAGAATTACAGGGTCGCCAAATCCAGACCTGTTTTCGGGAAGCTTGAGCGAGAATGGAAAATACGTGAAATTGAACAAGGAACTGAATCAGTTGAAGCAGCACGAAGGATTGAACATATTGCTCGCCCACCATCCGGAATTGTTCGGAATCTATTCGCAAAATGGATTCGATTTGACTTTTGCGGGGCATGCGCACGGAGGACAATTCAGGATTCCATTTTTGGGCGGATTGTTTGCGCCGGACCAGGGACTGTTTCCTGAATACAGCAGTGGAAGATATGTGAAGGGGAATTCGACAATGATAGTTAGCAGAGGATTGGGAAACAGCATATTTCCTATAAGAATAAACAATCCTCCTGAAATAATATCGGTAAACTTGAAGAGCTGCGAATGAGAATGCGCCATATGCATTTGAAAAACAATGATTTTGCGGACTTCGTATAAATATGCGGAAGGAGCACTGAAAATGAGCATTGGATACGCATGCCTGGCGCTTGGAGTGAAAGACAGCTCAATGAAAACTTGCATGAAGAAGAATGCCAGTGAAAGCAGGCTTAAGGAATTGATTGAAAATAATCTCGATTCACTCGAAAACCTTATAGATTACAATATTAAAAGCGGAATCAAACTTTTCAGGATAAGCTCTGACCTTATACCTTTTGGCTCAAGTCCCGTGAACGGTTTGCAGTGGTGGAAAATTTACGCGGAAAGGTTTTCGCTTATAGGAAATAAAATTCGGGAAAATAATATACGCGTATCAATGCATCCGGGCCAGTATACGGTTCTCAATTCACAGGATGAAGAGGTTGTGGAAAGGGCTGTGGAAGATTTGATATACCATTGCCGCGTATTGGAAGGTCTTGGGACAGGAAATGAGAGTAAAATAATATTGCATATAGGTGGAGTTTACAACGATAAAAAGAAATCGGCAAACAGGTTTTCAGAAAACTGCAGGAGGTTGCCTGACAATGTAAGGCAAAGGCTTGTGATTGAGAACGACGACAGGTCATATAATATAAGCGATGTTCTCGAGATAGGCAAGAGGCTTGGAATTCCTGTTGTATTCGACAATCTTCATAATTCCATTAATCCGTCCAGTGCTGAAAAAACTGAAGAATTTTGGATAAACGAATGCAGAGCAACCTGGTCGGAAAAAGACGGGAACCAGAAAATCCATTATTCGCAGCAAGCGATTGACAAAAGAGCGGGAGCTCATTCAGAAAGCATTGACGTAAAATGCTTTTTGGATTTTTATTCAGTGCTTGGGAAAAAGGACATAGACATAATGCTTGAGGTCAAGGACAAAAATTTGTCTGCCGTAAAATGTATGAATTGTGTAAACGGGAGCGGCAAAATGAAGTCGCTTGAAATAGAATGGAGCAAATATAAATACAGCGTTCTTGAAAAGTCATTGGCTGCTTACAATGAAATTAGAGAACTTCTTAAAGAGAAAAGGGGATATCCGGCTGTCAGCTTCTACAGCATATTGGAAAATGCATTGGGCTATGCTGAAAATGCCGGCAACGCTGTAAATGCGGCAATGCATGTATTTGGATATTTCAAAAGAGACGCATCGGAGAAAGAAAAGGAAAGAGTTTTAAATAGAATCGATAAATACAAGAAGGGTGAAGACGGTTTGCAGCCTTTAAAAAAAGAATTGCAGAGATTGTCTTTAAAATATGAAAAGGAATATTTGCTGGAGTCGTACTATTTCCTGTTGAAATAGCCGGTGGAGATATAAGGCGAAAAATAAGCGCATTTAAAGAAACAGGCTTGCCGATAAAGAGAAAATTGCAACTGACAATAAAATTGACGAATATATTTGGCGGTGGTGAAATATGGATAGAATAGAGGCTTTC
The DNA here is from genome assembly GCA_002869095.1 of Clostridiales bacterium. Lineage (GTDB taxonomy): Bacteria > Bacillota > Clostridia > Peptostreptococcales > BM714 > BM714. The sequence goes on along the minus strand of PKTO01000333.1, from coordinate 826 downwards.
GAACCGATATTTGGAGAAAATCCTAAAATATTAATTTTGGGCAGCATGCCGAGTGTAAAATCTCTTGAAAACATGGAGTATTACGGTCACGGAAGGAATCAATTTTGGCGGATCATGGGCGATTTGTTCGGATTTGACAGGTATGACGATTACGATTTGCGAAAGCGCATGATTATCGAAAACAATATTGCCTTATGGGATGTAATCGCTTCATGCGAACGCAAGGGAAGTCTCGATAGGGACATAAAAAACGCAAAGTACAATGATATAATAGGTTTTATCAAAGACAATCCTTCAATAGATAAGATTGTTTTAAACGGAGGCAAAGCTGGCGGCATATACCGAAAACAATTTGCAGCCTATTTGCCGCATCTGGAAAGTTTCGTTCTATATTCGACAAGTCCTGCAAATGCCATTCCTTATGAAAGAAAATATGAACAATGGAAAACTATCAAGGATTGGGGGATCAATGATGGACTTTAAAAATGGGAAAGTAACAATAGTAGGTGCTGGAGAAATTGGGTCTGCGGCAGCCTACGGAATGCTCATTCGCAAATCGGCAAGCGACATAGTTCTGGCAAACAGAAATGCGGAAAAGGCAAGGGTCAAAGCCTTCGACATGTCGCATTGCATTCCCCATATTGATGGAGTTTCAATAAAAGGAGGCGGGCTTGAAGAGTCGGAAGACTCTCAGGTGCTTGTTTTGACTGTGGGAGTTCTTCCCAAAAAGGATGGCAATCGCACCGATGTTTTGGCTCGAAATGTCAAAATATATGAAGAATTGGTGCCTTATCTTGCTGAATTGAGTCCCAACGCTGTTATGGTT
>PKTO01000214.1 GCA_002869095.1 Clostridiales bacterium | reverse complement strand
TTCATTACGCAGGAATATTGTCGGCGCTGATTTTCGTGATGGCTCATGTTGGATTCAAAATATTTCCTTTTGAAATCATGTATTACAATATCGGCCAGATGGCATCCGCTTTCGTATTCGGATTGTTCTATTCCATTGTATACATGGAGACGAGGAGCCTTATTGCTCCAATTGCAGCTCATAACATAGTTGACGGTATTGGAACGGTTGTTGACTGGGCATTGACATGCATTGCGGGCTGAAAGTCCTTTTGAAATTGCAATTGCTATTGACGGATTCTGCCAAAGTAGTAGAATGGAACTGATGAGGGAGTAACATTCCCGAAAGGGAGGCAGGGTCGTCATGACGGATAAATATCCCGGTTCTGCCGGCAGAAATGTTTTGTGAGACTCAGCAATTTGTATTGCTGTGTCTTTTTTGTTGATGAGCTGTCGAAAGGGGTAGCGAATTGGAAAAATTACTTCATGATCTTTTTATACAATGGCCTACAATTGCATTATTCATAGCGATAGCCTTTTCATTGGTTCTGCTGAGCAAAGGGGCGGACATTCTGGTAGATGAAGCCGTAAGCCTTTCAATCAGGTGGGGAATACCGAAAATGATTATTGGGGCGACTATTGTATCTTTGGGTACAACATTGCCGGAAGCCACTGTTTCGGTAATGGCTGCTGTAAAGGGGAATCCCGACCTTGCTTTGGGAAACGCCATTGGGTCAATAATCGCCGACACAGGTTTGATTATTGGCATATCGGCATTGATTGGAAGATTGCCTGTTGACAAGAGCGTTGTGAACCGGCAAGGCAAAATCCAGCTTTTAGCAGGGTTTCTGTTGGCAATAGTGGCTTTGCCTATTTTTTCAAGGACTAGCCAGGGAAACATCAGTCAAATAACCGGCGGGATTTTTCTCCTTCTCTTGGCCGCATACATACTGATAACGATACATTGGTCGAGAACGGCACATGGGGCGATGGACCAGCTGCAAGAGGATGGAGTGCCGCTTTCGATGGTGATGTTGAAATTGATAATTGGAGTTTTTCTTGTCATAGTGTCGTCCCAGATACTTATTTCATCCGTTGAAATAACAGCAGTGAGAATTGGCATACCACAGGGGATCATTGCCGCGACGCTGGTCGCGTTCGGGACCAGTCTTCCCGAGCTGATAACCTGCGTGACTGCCGTAAGAAAAGGCCATGGGGAAATAGCGATAGGCAATATTGTGGGAGCCGATATTTTGAATGTTTTGTTTGTAATTGGAAGTTCGGCTTTGGTTACAAAGGGCGGACTCGATGTTCCGGCTGTTTTTTACAGATTGCAGATTCCTGCTATGCTTATCATTTTGACGGCATTCAGGATATTTACAAGCAAGGCGGAAGAGGGAGAAGAAATAAACAAGACTGAAGGAATGGTTCTCTTCGGAATGTATGCGATTTACATTGCTCTCAATTACGTAATGGTTTAGTATTTGGATTCCGGAGAGTCGGCAGTATATTCAGGTGTTTTTTAGTGCAAAAATTGATGAAATTCCAATAAAGTCTTGACAATTTCAAGTCACGGCTTTATTATTGACTTGAAACTACCAATGGTAGTAAGGGGGTCAATATGAGGAAAAATTTGAGCGAGCAAAAAATACTGCAGGCGACACTGGAACTGATTGATGAAAAGGGAAGCTCTACAGGCGTTAATTTCAGGGGAATCGCCAGGCGGCTCGGGTGTGCCCACACCAGCATTTATAATTTATACAATAGCTATAGTGATCTTCAATTGGAGGCTCTCTATGAAGTGCGAAAAAGGATGCTCTGCTATGTAATGAACAATATCGCCGATCAGAATCAGGAATTTGATTTTTTGAATTACATAGCCGCAGTAATAGATTTCAACATGAAGCACAGGGGATGGTACAAATTTTTGTGGATGGACAGCCATACCTGGAAAATGGAGGATGTGGTGAAGCCAAATGAACGTCCCGACAGGATGTTTGTAAAGGAATTGATGGAGTTGAGCGGAGGTGTTTTAAATGAAAAGAAGGCCGAGCGGGTTCATGGCATCATGCACGCGTATTACCATGGGGAATTGATGAAATTCATGAACGGCCGCAGCCCTATTGTGCATGAAAATGATGTAAAGAAAATCATAATGGAAAACTTGAATTTCATGTACAAGTCAATGACCGAGACTATAAGGGGAGAAAAAGCATGAAAAAAGAAAAAATGCAACAAGTCGCGTATATGGGAATTGCGATTTCAGTCATGTCGTTTTTTTCGGCAGCGGCAGGGGTTTTTAATGAAAACATATACAATGAAGTTTATTTATCCGGAACAATCACTAAAAGGCTTGTGGTGGGATCGGTTGCGCAGGACTGCATTACATTGCCGTTGAGCGTAATACTGCTGATACTTTCAATAAGGATACTCAATGCGCAAAGCGAGAATTTGATGATTGCGCTTATGGGCATGGCGGGATATTTTTTCTATGGCTACGGCTTGTATGTGATCCAAGGGCAATACACAAGTTTGTATATGATATATATGATTATTTTTGCACTGTCCATATACACTTTGATTTTTGGCTTGACCGGATTCAATAATAAATGGTATGGAGAAAAATGTTTTCCAAAAGCATTCAGAACATCTGTGGCAGCATTTATTCTCCTTATTATAATTGTCTTGGGACCGCTTTGGGTGTTTATGATGCTTTCCGATATGGCAACAAGATTTCCGGGGGAAACATACGGAGTCTTCATATTGGACCTTTGCATAGTTTTTCCTGCCTTGGCCGTCTCGATGGCAAGGTTTTATAAAAACTCGGCATATGGAACTTTGCTTGCAGGTGTGGCTTTGCTAAAAGCACTTACGGTATGCGGTTCGGTGGCTTTTGCGGAGTGGTATGTGTCATACGCGAATTTTCGGGCTTTTGACGGTTTCATGTTTGGATTCTTTTCATTCTTGACATTAGCCAGCTTGTTGTTGCTGGTAAAATATTTTTGTTATATTGGAGAAAATGGATGTAAAACGGAGAGCTTTATATGAAAAAATACATATTGGTTGGATGTGCAATAATGGTTTTGGCGATTTGCCTTATTGCGGCAATTTCAATTATAGGGCAGTTAAGGTTCAATAGTGCTGTCAAAAGGGAAAAAGAGATTCTGCTGGCGAAACCTAAAGAGATTCCCGATATGGATTTCGAAGATGAAATGTCAAAATTGCCATACCCTGTGGCAAAATGGCTATTGGCATCAGGGCTTGACGGGCAAAATCATGTTGGAGCAGTCAAATTGAAGCAAGTCGGCGAGCTTAGAACCGCTATAGGCAAGCCTTGGCTTCCAATTGAGGCAAACCAGTTGTTCGTCACAGCTCAGCCGGGATTCGTATGGGATGCAAAAATCAGAATGGCTCCGGGAATATATTTGAATGGCATGGACAGGTATTCAAATGGAAAGGGCAGCATGCTGATAAAGCTCATGTCAATTGCAAACCTTGTAGACGCAAAAGGCCCCGAAATAGACCAGGGTACCCTGCTCAGGTACCTTGCCGAGACTGCCTGGTTTCCTACGGCCGCACTTTCTGAATACATAGAATGGAGCCCCATAGACGAAAAGTCTGCAATGGCGAAAATGGCATATGGCGGTATAGAGGCAGATGGAATATTCGAGTTCAACGAAAAGGGGCAAGTAGTGGGATTTTCGGCAAAACGATTCATGGAGAATGAAGGGGAATATAAATTGGAGGACTGGAGAGTCGTTCTTGACGGGCATGAAAACATGGGAGGGTTCATTGTTCCAACCAGGGCTAAAGTCATATGGGAATTGGAAGAAGGGGATTTCGAGTGGTTCAGGTGCAAAGTGACTGCAATTGAATATGAGTGATGATTCCATCTGAGACAACTATTATAAAAAAAGACTATGTTCGAGAGCTCTGCAGGATATCAATAAAAAAAGTTGCTGTTATAAGCAACTTTTTTTATATGATCCGAGTATTTTAAAGAAGATGGTTTGTTTTTCCAGGCGATGAAGGGCCAAGCCAATTTTTGCTTCCATCAAAGAACCCTCGATATCGACAAAGAAATAGTACTCCCAGGGTCTGTTTTCTATTGGCCGGGATTCTATCCTCATCATGTTAATTCCATAATCGGACAGATGCTTTAAAGCTCCGTATAAACACCCTGGCTCGTGCTTCGTTGTAAAAACAAGGCTTG
>PKTO01000209.1 GCA_002869095.1 Clostridiales bacterium | reverse complement strand
TGTGACACCTCCTGTGATTTGCATTGGTTCCATTTTTCCTACACGGTATATTTATGCAACTTGCGTGCCAATTATCCCGAAATGCAAATCTTTTTTGGGAATTTGTCTTTCCAACGGTTTCATGCCTCTTTTCCTTTTGCTTTCAATCTCTTTTGCTTTTTGCTTCGATTCTGTTTTGTTCAGTTTTTTGGCACATGCCCCGCTTCTCCCCCGCAGCCTTGCATTTGCAACAGGTTCCTTTATGTGCTCAAAATTTTAGCACCGCTCAGTTTTTGAGCAGTGCTAAAATTACGATTATTGCATTGATTTGTTAAAATGAAAATCGCATTGATATTGTGTAGTTTTATTACATGCCCATTACGCTTGGCAGCCACAAAGTTATTTGCGGAATGAAGGTTATCATCATTAGTGCAACAACCATTGCAAAAATGAAGGGCAACACTTTGTATGATATTTCCTTAAGTGGAATATTAGCTATGTTGCAGGCAACATAAAGATTTATTCCAACCGGCGGCGTAGCCAAACCTATGGCCAGGTTGACCGTCATGAATACACCGAAAAGTACGGGATCCATTCCAATCTCATTTACAATCGGCAGCATTATCGGCACCAAAATATAGAAGGCCGAAATGGCATCGATGAAGCAACCGGCAACAAGGAAAATCACGTTCATTATGAGAAGTATTCCGATCTTGCTGGTCGTTATTCCAAGAAGACCTGCAGCCAAAGACGATGCAATTCTTCCTGTTGTCAGCAGCCATGCGAATACGCTTGCATTGGCAACGATGAACATTACTGTTGCGGAAGATATGGATGCCTTGACAAACAACTCGCCCAGTTTATCCAATTTGATTTCTTTATAAATGAACAGTCCGACAAACATTCCATAAACAACCGCAACACCGGCTGCTTCGGTAGGTGTCATGAATCCACCGTAGATTCCGCCAAGTATTATTACAGGCGTCATAAGGCCCCAAAATGCGTCTTTGAAGGCTTCCCAAACCTCTTTGCCTGAACTTTTTTCCATCTTGACGAGATTTTTATTTTTTCTGAGCATATAAAGACTTGCAAGCACAAGTGCCAAACCTACGAGCAAGCCAGGGACAATTCCTGCTATGAAAAGCTTTCCAATAGATACTTCGGCCAAAACTCCGAAAACTACGAAGGCTATGCTTGGTGGAATGATAATTCCAATTCCGCCTGAAGAGGCAACCAAAGCCGAAGCCATTCCTTTATCGTATCCTGCCGTAACCATTGCAGGGATGAGTATCGTTCCAAGCGCGGCAACAGTTGCCGGTCCGGAACCTGAAATAGCGGCGAAGAAAACCGAAACGATTACCGTGACCAGCGCCAGTCCGCCCTTTAGGTGTCCAACTGATACATTGGCAAGTTTAATGAGTCTTTTGGATATTCCTGCGTATTCCATGATGATTCCTGCCAAAATAAAAAATGGCACCGCCAACAGTGTGAATTTTCCTATCGAAGCATACATCATTGAAGGAAACATAGCTAGCGGGAAGTCATTTAGAAGCAAAGATATCATTGTAGAAAGTCCAAGCGATACTGCTATTGGAATGTTTAAAATAAGCAAAATGAAAAATGTTCCGAATAATGTCAACGCCATCTTATTTCCCTCCTTCCTTCAATTGCATTTTTATTTTCTTTTGTCTCAAATCCAATACTGTTGCCTGAATAACTCTTAAAATAATTACAACTGCTCCAAAAGTTATAGATATTCCTGCAACTCATTCAGGCAAATCCATTGAAGGTGTCCTTTGATTATATTTAATTTGGTTTGCAACCATGTCAACACCATAATACGCAAGCAGCGCCATGAGTCCAATTGTTATAACAGCCCCAAAAATAACAACATACTTCTGGAATCGCTCGGGGAATAAATCCGTAATTACGCTTAGGCCAAGATGCGCTCCATGTTTGAATGCCATGGCTGAAGCCAACATTGTATTCCATACGAAAAGGATAACCAGTAGTTCTTCAGTAAAAGCCCATGATGTGTGGATAAAATATCTTGACAAAACATTGCCAAAGTTAATTGCTACCATAATTACCAAGCTTACAGCCAGAAAATATTCTTCAAAATTATTGATCACTTTTTTCATGTCAACCCTCCTTTGCCAAATTCAAGAGCCGTATGGACCCTTAACGGGTCCATACACACTCTTTTCTTCAATTCTTATTTCTCGTATCCGAAAGTCTCAAGAAGGTCCATTCCGATGATTTCTTCATAGGATTCATATACCGGCTTGGCCAATTTCTTGAATTCAGCAATCTTTTCAGGAGAAACTTCGATTACTTCCATGTTCTCTTTCAAGTAAGCGAGGTTCTCTTCGTCTTTCATTCTGTTTTGCTCTTTTTGGTAGTTCATTGCTTCTGTTGCAGCCTCTTGGAAGATAACTTTTTCTTCGTCAGTGAGCATTTCCCAAGTCTTTGTGCTTGCGCTCATGAGAAGAGCGTCGTATACATAGTTCCAAAGTGAAAGATATTCTTGCACTTCTTCCAATTTTGAAGATTTGATGATGTCAAGAGGATTCTCTTGTCCGTCTATAGTTCCTTGCTGCAATGATGTGAATACTTCTGCAAAGTTCATTGTTGTCGGGTTTGCGCCCAAAACATCAAACAGGTCTACAAACATTTTGATTCCGGGAACTCTAAGCTTGATTCCTTCAAGGTCGGCAGCTTCTGTGATCGGACGGACGCTGTTTGTGATTTGTCTGTATCCGGATTCACCGAAAGCCAAGGGAACGATACCATTTTCTCTTGCCAATTCGAAAATTGCGTCTCCGCCTTCTCCAGCCATCATTGCGTCAGCCTCTTCGTAAGTCGGAATCATCCAAGGCATGTTGACAACTGTGAATTTGGGATCCATGATTGTGTAGATTATTGTCGAGTGGATGTCAAGGTCAGTTATTCCCTGTTGAACCATCTCAAGACCTTTTACCTGGTTTCCGCCTGAAAGCTGCTCACTCGGGAAAATGTCAATGATGTATTTACCGTTGGTTTTTTCCTCGACTATTTCCTTGAATTTTGAAGCACCCAAGTACCAAGTAGAGTTTTCATTTGTTGTTTGGTTCATTTTCAAGTGTACAGCTTTTACTTCTTCTGCTGCGCCTTCCGAACCTTCCTCGGCGGGTTTCGAAGAACATCCTGCAAATACTCCTACTACCATAACAAGTACCATCAATAATGCTAAGATTCTTTTCATTGTACTCCTCCTCTTTTTTTTTGCGATTTTTGACAACCTTTATATTGAAGCCCTATGGTATTAAAATTATTTTGCTTCCCTTGCCTTGCTTAAGAAGTTCCACAGCTTCGTGGTATTTTTCCAAAGGCATGACATGGGTCACCACCGGGTCTACATAAAGCGATTTGTTGGAAAGCATGTTAAGCATTTTAGTCCAAGTTTCGAACATTTTGCGGCCATGGTAACCTGTTATTTTAGCTTCCTTGAATACCACATCCGAACCTAAATCAAGTGAAATCGGCTTGGATGGGAGTCCGACAAGTCCAACCTGGCCTCCCTTGCGGAGAAACTTGAATCCCTGATTGATTGCATGTACATTCCCGGATGCGTCGATGAATGCGTCAACGCCAACTCCATCCGTGATTTTCATTATTTCATCAACCACATCAATCTCTTTTGAATTGAAACATTGACTGGCTCCAAGTTCTTTGGCCAATTCCAATCTTTCATCTATTATATCGACAGCGTATATGTCCGCCGCGCCCAAAGCTTTAATTGATGCAATTGCCAAAAGTCCTATTGGACCGCATCCTATCATTGCTACTCTTTTGCCTGAAACCTGCATATCCATACCTGCTCGAAATCCAACACCTAGGGGTTCAAGCATGGCTCCAACTTCAGGCTGGATATTTTTAGATATTTTCCTTACTACAATTGCCGGTACAGCCGCATATTCTGCAAAGCATCCATTTGTATGGATTCCGAACATCTTGAGATTCTGGCATATATGCTGCTCCCCATTTTCGCATTGGTAGCATTCTCCACAAGGTATATGGGTTTCAACGGCAACATAGTCGCCGACACTCAGATTTTTGACATCTTCACCAACAGCAACTATTTCTCCCGAGCATTCATGGCCCATAACAGAAGGAAGATTCATTCCAACTCCCTCGGCCCAAGAGTTCCAATCATGTATATGAAGATCAGTCCCGCAAACTGCGGCTCCCTT
>PKTO01000303.1 GCA_002869095.1 Clostridiales bacterium | reverse complement strand
TATTCCGTATACGAGTCCGAGCGAGTTCTTTACCGCGCCGGTGATTCTGGTCAGTTGATGCGCTTTCATTTTGCAAAGATTCATTATGGCGTCAGTTTCGCGGACTGCATTTGAGAGCTCAAACTGCTTGGTGAAATTGCCTTGGGGGAAATCCGCGGTTTCGCGTCCTTTGAAATTTGCGAATCCAATCCCGTACCTGTCGGCGACTTCCTTCAGTCCGGAATTTTCGGCAACCCTTTCAGGCTTTCCGAAACCCGGGGAGTCCCCATACACTATATTGAAATTGTTTTCTTTCATAAGCCTGACCACGGCCTCGAACACGGCAGGATGCGTTGTCACGCTTTTGTCCGGAATGCTTGAAGCCAAAAGGTTTGGTTTGAGCAGTATTTTTTCGGAATGATCGAAAAAGGTTTCCAATCCTCCAAGCAAATCCAGCCCTTCCCTTATTTTTGAATAAACCGTTTCACGGTCGTAGTTTTCGCATTTTAAAATTGCTACTTTTGACATGTGAAGGCTCCTTTCTTGATGTTTGTCCTTCTAAGCGGTTGATACTATTATAATAAGCGAAAAAAAGGAAATTGAACAGTCCCTGTCGAAACATTGAAATGGGCTGTTGTAAGTGTTGTCAATAGAATCCAAGGAACGTGACTTTAATTCTTCAAACGGGTACACATAGCATAACCAAATATAAACGAAGGGAGACCGTGTCATGAAGTTAAGGACCCAGGCTGATGTCAAAGTGTCAGGTATGGAAAATCCGGTTGCTGTCGATATAACTTCAATGGAAAAACCCAAAATAGGAAACGAAGTGATGCATGGGTGGCAGAGCGTACTGAATATTTTGGCGAAAGTCGCGGATGTGCCGGCGGCATTGATAATGGAAATCAAAGATGAAAAAATGGAAGTGTTCCTTTCAAGCGAAAGCGACGGCAATCCATATAAAAGGACCGAAAGCGAACATCTTGGGTCGGGCCTCTATTGCGAAACAGTGATAGGATGGGGCGAGGAGCTTGAAGTGCCGGACGCTTTGGCGGATACTCTTTGGAAAGACAACCCAGATGTAAAGCTTAATATGATTTCATATCTCGGATATCCGCTTCAATGGGAAAGCGGGGAATTCTTCGGCACCATATGCATACTCGATGAAAAGAAGCGGATTCACAGCGAGCTGACAAAACAGATAATGCTTGAATTCAAGAACATCGTAGAAAAAGATCTAAAGCTTTTGGACAAGAATGCAATGGTAGAGAAAATGAACGAGGAACTCAGGAACATCTCACTGAGGGACGGACTGACGGGCCTCTACAACCACAAGGCCATACATGAGTTCCTTTTCGTTGAAATACAGAACGCTGTCAGGTACAACAAGAGCCTGACGGTGGCGATGGTCGACATCGACGGATTCAAGGAAATAAACGACCAATACGGTCACAAGACCGGAGACCTGGTTCTATCGGACTTTGCCGAGCTCATGAATTCAAGGCTCAGGGATTCTGACATAATCGGCCGCTACGGAGGGGATGAGTTCCTCATAATATTCACCGACACGAGAATTGAAGACGCATACGGCATAATCGACCGGCTTCGCAAAAACGCTGAAAAGTCGCAAGGTGCGGGCATAGGCATAACAATAAGTGCGGGAATCGCTTCCATGGACGAAAAGTGCACTGCCGATGAAATTGTCGCACGTGCCGACGGAGCACTGTACAAGGCAAAGCAAAGAGGAAAAAACATGGTTGTTGACTACTGATATCAAGGACGGTGTAAAGGTTGGAATTAAAGGGTTTAAAGGAATTGTTCGACAGTGAAAGCGAAAACGAATTTCTTAAAAAAACATACACAGATGATTTGAAAATGATTCGGGTGACCCTTTTTGTAAGCGCAATTCTCTATGGCGCATTTTCAATCATAGACAGTTGGCAAGCGCCGGAACTTGCATCGTTTTTCTTCCTGCTGCGCTTTTGCTTTGTGATACCTATTTTTATCGCAACTGCATTATTGACGTACTGGGACAAGTTTTATAAAATCCACCAGACGGCGTACCTCGTGAATTTCGTAGCCGCAGGAGCAGGATCAGTAATAATGCTTCTGTCTTTACCGGACAATTTTGCATACTACGGTTCGTTATTTTTGGTGCTTTATTGCGTATATTCCCTCATAAGGCTCAGATTTGCATATGCATCTCTGGGAGGATGGTCGATTTTCGCTTTTTTTATATTGGGACTTGTTTTTAATCATGGAAGCATACATATAGGGACATATTATTTGCTTGGGATATTCTTCGGGCTTAACATTCTTGGAATGATAAGCAGCTATAATTTCGAATGCATAATCCGGACCAACTATCTGCAAAACCATAACATAGAAATTTACAACAAGAATCTGGAGAATCAGGTCAGGGAAAAAGTCGAGGAGATATCATCGTCGCACGTTGGAACCATTTACGCACTGGCGCGGCTGGTGGAATCGAGGGATGAAGGTACTGGAAAACATATTGAGAGGACAGGGCAGTATTGCCGCATATTGGCCGAAAATCTGCCCAGGCATTTTTACAAGTCTGAATGGACAACCGCTGAAAAATTTGTCGACATAATAAAAGTGGCGAGTGCGCTTCACGACATAGGAAAGGTTGCGGTACCTGACTACATACTCAACAAGCCTGGAAAATTGACCCCGGCGGAGTTTGAAATAATGAAGAGGCACTCCGATATAGGATGTGAAACCCTTTTGGCGGTTTTGGATGAATATCCAAACAACGACTTCGTAAAAATGGGGATAGAGATAACCAGGCACCATCACGAGTGGTACAATGGGCAGGGTTATCCGGATGGCCTTTACGGAAAAGAGATACCGCTTTCGGCCAGGATAATGGCGATTGCCGACGCTTATGACGCACTCGTAAGCAGACGTCCGTATAAAATGGCATATACGCATTCCAAGGCGTACGCTATGATAGTAAATGAGTCGGGCAGAAAGTTCGACCCCGACATAGTGAAAGTTTTTACAGAGAATGAATGGATATTCGAGTCGATAGTGGGAAAATACCAGACAGAGGCGGATACCGCATGAAAAAGCATGAAACAATTGTAACAAAACATTAATATAAAAATTTGAAAGAATTATTAGTTAATTTTTAAATTATGTATTAAAATAAAAGTGAGTATGATTAACTTTTCCGGTTATTCGTACCCCCTTTATAATCCCCGGCAGTCTGACCAGCTGTACGGGGATTGTTATAAGTAAAAATGATGGCAATCATATAGATTATATTAGAAAAAATGATATAATAAACCTTAAGTGGGTAATAATAAAAAAATAATTCAATTGGCAAACCTGTCGAAAGGCAGGGACGCAAAGCTTGAAGTCTAAAGTGAAAACTATGACGGTTCGGCTGCCATGAAAATGGCAGCTTTTTGTTTATAAAAAAAGAAGGTATGGAAGGGGAGAGTAAAATGAAATTCAGAGAAAAAAGATTCTTTATAATATTCATGGCATTGACACTTGCTTTGATATTACCTATTAACAGAATAGACGATTATTCTTATGCAGTATCCGAAAATGCTTCAGAGCAGGGGAAAGAAAATTCTCAAAGCGGGAGAGAAAAAAGCGAAAAGCAAAAGGAAAAAGGCGAAAAGGACGAAAAGGACGAAAAGGACGAAAAAGGAAGCGGAAACAGCAGCAATGCAAGCGAAAATGAAGGCAGCAAAAGTGAAGACAATATGACAATCGGAGACAACAGCGCCAGTTGGGACAAGAGTTCGCTTCTGTTCAATGGAAACAGCGGCACTGACTGTCCGTATATTTATACAATTATTGAAAACGGCGGTTCTGGAGACATGACAGGTTCCGTTGTTTGGGAACTCTACTATTCGCAATCAGGAAACCCCAAGAATGGCCAAGTGATTGCAAGTGGCACATTCGGACCACTCGATTCAGGACAAAGCGAGGAATTGAGAGTAGACCTTCAGAATCATGACGGAGAAGCGGGAAACTACATGTTCAAGGCATATCAGATAGACGGACACCCGGGAACCGGAGTTCTTTGGAGCAATGGCATAGGCTTCACACCTTGCTATGATGTCGATCAAGACAATCAAGACAATCAAGACAATCAAGACGACCAAGACGACCAAGACAACGGCGATGGTTCAGATGACAGCGATGATTCAGACGACAGCGATGATTCAGACGACAGCGATGATTCAGACGACAG
>PKTO01000251.1 GCA_002869095.1 Clostridiales bacterium | reverse complement strand
TTCCCATGGTTGAACCTGTGACAAAGGTGGTGTTGGAAGCTCCTGCGGGTCTCGTAAGAGGAAATGTCGCAGTCAAGAACGGAAAGGTTCAGGAAGTTTCATTCAAGAATGTTCCGTCCTTCCTTTATAAAGAAGATGTAGAGATAGAAATACCTGAAATTGGAAAAGTGACTCTGGATATTTCTTTCGGAGGAAGCTTTTTCGCAATCGTAAGCGCTAAGAAGCTGGGAATCGAAGTGAAACCCGAAAATGCGCAAAAGCTCAATATTCTTGGAATGAAAATAAGAGACATAGTAAACGACACCGTAGAGGTTCAGCATCCGGAACTGCCCCATATAAATACGGTTGATTTGGTTGAAATCTATGACGACCCGACAAATCCTGAAGCGACATATAAGAATGTGGTTATATTTGGTCAGGGACAAGTCGACAGATCTCCATGCGGTACTGGAACATCGGCAAAACTTGCAACTCTTTATGCTAAAGGCTTGTTTAAAGAGGAAGAAACATTCATTTACGAAAGCATACTTGGAACACTTTTCAAAGGTAGAGTTGTTGGAAAAACGAAAGTAGGGGAATTTGACGCAATTATTCCCGAAATCACCGGTTCAGCCTATATTACAGGATTCAATCATTTCGTGTTTGATGATTCGGACCCTGTTAAATATGGATTTATTCTTAAATAACTTAAACTATAGGAGGAGAAGAAAATGGTACAAGCGGTTTTAGGTGTTTTGGGAGCGATGACTCTTTGGTTCAGTGCAGTGTTTGTAAAAGATTTTGCGGCTCACAAGGGAGAACTGGAAGACAATTCATGGGGAATTACGTTGGGAATAGGATTCATAGTAAACTTTTTCGACACATTGGGAATAGGGTCTTTTGCCCCTACAACCGCCTTGCTTAAATTCTTCAAGCAAACAAAGGATAGAATAATACCTGGAACACTGAATGTTGGATGTACTGTTCCGGTAGTTCTTGAAGCATTCATATTTATAGCAGTTATCGAAGTTGAAATAGTGACGTTGGTATCAATGCTTGCCGCAGCAACTGCAGGCGCTTATCTTGGAGCTGGAGTCGTTGCCAAATTTGATGAAAGAAAAGTACAATTGGTAATGGGCTTTGCCCTTCTTGCAACCGCTTTTCTCATGACTTCAGGTCAAATGGGATGGACTGCGTCTCTTGGAACAGGAGAGGCAATCGGGCTCACAGGCGGAAAACTCGTATTTGCAATCGTAGCAAACTTTATACTTGGAGCTCTCATGACTGCAGGCGTTGGACTCTATGCTCCATGCATGGCTCTCGTTTACATGCTTGGAATGACTCCCAGAGTTGCTTTCCCGATAATGATGGGTTCATGCGCATTCCTCATGCCTGTAGCTTCAATCAAGTTCATCAAAGAGGCTGCATACGACAGAAAAGCTTCGATGGCAATCACAATTGCAGGATCCGTAGGAGTGTTTATAGCTGCTTATCTTGTAAAGTCAATGCCCATAAGTGTACTTACATGGCTTGTTATAGGAGTCATACTTTACACATCACTCACAATGCTCAAATCTGCCGCCAAGAACAAAAAAGCGGAGAAAACTGCGGCATAATTCATCGCCATCCATATTATCTCTTTAATATATTTTATGAAAAAGACCCGCTCCTTGACTGGCGGGTCTTTTTCTTTAGGTTTGTAAACGAATCAAGTTAAGATTATAATGAACTAGGGATATAAAAAAATATTGAAGGTGGATTAAATGTACTCTGATTCGTTTGTGTTTTCGGTCACAGCGCTTTGCGTTGGAATAATGGGATTTTTCTATGGCTTGACTGCCATAAAGGAAATAAAGGAACTGCAGGTACGCATTGTCAAGATGGAGGAAACGGTAAAAGAAGTGAACAAGAAGCTTTATTACAGGGATTAGAACACGAAAAGCAAAATCATGGCCGGGAGTGTGGCATATGAACAACAGGATTATGGTTATTGGCGGCATAAATGCCGATATTACGGGCTTTTCAAGAGAACCTCTGGTTCACAACGATTCGAACCCGGGAATGATAGAGATATCCGCAGGCGGCGTCGGCCGCAACATAGGCGAGAATTTGATTCGGACAGGCTTTGAAGTATCTATCGCAACGGCATTCGCAAAGGACCCGATGGGCTTTTTTCTGATGGAGAGTTGTAAAAACATAGGTATGGATACTTCATGCAGCAAGATATTTGATTACGGTTCGCGCTCTTCGATATATCTATCCGTTGTAGACGCAGACGGGGAGATGGAAACAGCGGTGAGCGACATGGAGATATTCGAAAATCTGTCAATATCAGACATAAGGCGGTCGTGTGATAAACTGGAAGAAGCGGATTTTATCGTCATGGACTCAAATGTTTCTGTTGAAATAATCGAATTTGTAATGAAAAAATATAGACACAAGCATATAGTATTCGATCCTGTTTCGACTTCTAAAGCGGGCAAACTTGACGGAATAAACTGGTCTGCGGAAATCTTGAAGCCAAACATCCTTGAAGCGGAAATCATTTCAGGAATAAGGATGGACAGTCTTGAAAAAACAATCGAGGGCTTGAAGCGGATCAACGGATTGGGAATTTGCTGGGTTTTAATGACAGACGGGGCCAATGGGGCATGGCTTTCGGGAAAGGGACGCGTTTACAGGTGCCCGGCGTTTCTTGGGGGAAAAAAGAACGTGAACGGAGCGGGGGATGCTTTTTTGGCAGGGGCGGTTTATGGTCGAAGCAATGGCCGTTTTGAAACAGATATGCTTTATTACGGGCATGCGGCCGCGTCCATAGCCATGGAAAGCTCCAAAACGGTTAATCCCGAGATGAGTGTGGAGATGCTTGATAAAAGGATGGAGGAATTGAAAAGATGCTTGAAGGTGGAAGAAATTTGAATGACATGATGGAAATAAAAGACGAAGTGAAAGATGCCATTCGATGCGGAATGCCGGTTGTGGCTCTTGAATCGACCATAATAGCCCACGGCATGCCGTATCCCGAAAATGTGGAAACAGCACTTGCTGTAGAGGACATAATACGAAAAGAGGGGGTTGTCCCTGCAACCATT
This sequence comes from Clostridiales bacterium, assembly GCA_002869095.1. Classification (GTDB taxonomy): domain Bacteria; phylum Bacillota; class Clostridia; order Peptostreptococcales; family BM714; genus BM714. The sequence continues at coordinate 1,160 of PKTO01000251.1, read as the reverse complement.
GCAATAATCGGAGGCGTATTGAAAATAGGGCTTTCGGAAAAGGAAATAGAATATCTTGCGACGGCAAAAGATGTAATGAAGGTAAGCAGAAGAGATTTTCCTTACGCTATGGCAATGGGCGCAAATGGAGCCACAACGGTTTCCGGAACAATGATTGCGGCTGGTCTTGCCGGCATACGCGTATTTGTCACAGGAGGAGTCGGTGGAGTCCACAGAAACGCTGAAAAGAGTTTTGACATATCAGCCGATTTGACAGAGTTGTCACGCACAGGGGTTGCGGTTGTGAGTGCCGGTGTCAAATCGATTTTGGATATTGGATTGACACTGGAATACCTTGAGACGGAGGGTGTGCCTGTAGTAACATTCGGAACAGATGATTTTCCGGCCTTCTATTCCAGGAAAAGCGGATTCAAGGGGAGCTGCAGTGTTTCGGAATTTGAACAAGCGGCTGGAATCATGAAGGCCAAATGGGATTTGGGCCTTTCGGGCGGCATGATAATAGCGTGCCCTGTTCCCGGAAAGTTTGAAATTCCTTTGGAAGAAATGGAAGTGACAATAGACAAAGCATTGAAATCCGCAGAAAGGGAAGGCGTAAGGGGGAAAGAACTTACTCCTTATCTGCTTTCAACAATAAAGGAGCTCACCGGAGGGAAAAGTCTCGATACAAACCGGCATTTGGTGTTTGAAAATGCGAGGATAGGCGCAGGCATAGCATCTGCGTATGCCAAGCTTGAAAGAAGGTGAAGATTATATGGAAAAAGGATATGTCCATTTGTATACAGGCAATGGGAAAGGAAAGACCACAGCTGCATTGGGCCTGTGCCTTCGTGCCGTATGCGCCGGAAAGAAAGTTTTTTTCGGACAGTTTATCAAAGGAATGCACTACAGCGAATTGAAAGCGGTGGAGTATCTGCCGGGGTTTGAAATAAAACAGTATGGAAACGACTGTTTCATTTACAGGGATCCGACCGACAAGGATGTTGAATTGGCAAAAGACGGATTGAAGGAATTGGGACTAATAATAAAGTCGGGCGCTTACGACATAGTTGTCATGGATGAAGTCAATATCGCACTTTACTACAAACTTTTCGACGTAGATGATGTCATCGAAATTTTGGACAGCCGCCCGCAGCAGACAGAAGTGGTTTTGACCGGCAGAT
>PKTO01000057.1 GCA_002869095.1 Clostridiales bacterium | reverse complement strand
TTTTGGTTTTATAAGCTTGAGAGGTGCTTGAAATGAAAAAAGAAATGGAAGTAATACTTGATTCCACTCATGATGCGATGATTGCAGTCGATAAATCGGGAATCATCACATTATTCAACAAAGCCGCCCAAAGGTTGACCAAAATCAATTATGAGGATGCGATAGAAAAGCATGTAGAGGGAGTCATTTTAAATACCAGGCTTCCCTATATATTGAAAACCGGTAAATCGGAACTCAACCGAAAACAGCCCCTCGGGGAGATAAACATAATAACAAACCGCATGCCGGTAAAAAATGAAAACGGCGAAGTAATAGGCGCCGTCGCAGTCTTCAGGGACATAACGGAGGTCCTCGAGCTTGGCTCGCAGGTGACGTCATTGAAGGAAATGACCAGCATGTTCAAGGGTATTTTCGATTCCACACACGATGCCATATCCGTTGTCGACCAGGACGGTTATGGAGTTTTGGTAAACAGGGCATACACTAAGGTGACCGGACTCACGAGTGCGGATGTGATGGGAAAGCATTGCACAGTAGACATAGCCGAGGGCGAGAGCATCCATTTGAAAGTGCTGGAAACGGGCAAATCCATAATGGGGGAAAGGATGCTGGTAGGACCCAACAGAAGGGAAGTAGTGGTTGACGCAGCCCCCATAATAATAAACAGCCAACTAAAGGGAAGCGTCGCAGTAATCCACGATTTTACAGAAATCAAGCGGCTCACAAATGAACTTGACCAGGCAAAAAGCATAATCCGCAAGCTTGAAGCCAAGTATACGTTTGAAGATATAATCGGAGAGCATACAAGAATAGCAGATGCGATAAACAAGGCTAGAATCGCTGCCGCAACCCCTGCAACTGTAATACTGCGAGGAGAGAGCGGAACGGGGAAAGAACTTTTCGCTCACGCGATACACAACGCAAGCGACAGGAAATATTCCCAATTCGTCAAAGTGAATTGTGCATCAATCAATGAAAACCTTCTTGAAAGCGAATTGTTCGGATACGAAGAAGGCGCCTTCACCGGGGCTGCCAAAGGCGGCAGGATAGGCCTTTTCGAGAGGGGCAATGGAGGAACCATATTCCTTGATGAAATCGGGGAAATAAGCATGGGCACACAGGTTAAGATTTTGAGAGTGCTCCAGGAAAAGGAAATAATAAGGGTCGGCGGAAACAAATCGATAGCCATAGATGTCAGAATTCTTGCCGCGACAAACAAGAATTTGGAAAAAGCCGTCGCAAAGGGGCAATTCAGGGAGGATTTGTATTACAGGCTTAATGTAATACCTGTCGTAATACCTCCATTGAGAGAACGCAAAAGCGACATAAGCAAGCTCGTAAAGAATTTCATGAGAAAATTCAATCAGGAATACGGACGCCTGGCAAAGGATATTTCTCCGGAAGCCTTGGAGATACTCGAATTGTATGATTGGCCAGGCAATATAAGAGAACTTGAAAACGTAATCGGTCGCGCCATGATAAGCATGGTTTCCAACGAAAGCGAAATAAAGTCCTATCATCTTCCGCAATTGATCGAGGAAGCGGTTCATTCGAAGGTTGCGCTTTTGAAAGAACAGCCTTCAGAAATAAGCAAGATGGGCAAATTGAGCGACAGAATGGATGCTTTTGAAAGAAATTATTTATTGAGAATTCTGGAGATAAATGAAGGCAACAGAAAGAAGACGGCCGGAGATTTGGGGATTTCACTCAGAAGTCTTTATTACAAGCTTGAAAAATATGGATTGCACCAGATGCAAGAAATTGCAAAATAATCGCATAATGCAATTATTTGCACTGCAAGAAATTGCATTAAAGTCTGCTTTATAACGACAACAAATCCAATAAACAGCCGAAAGGCTTGGAAATGAAGGATTCTTTTTAGAATCCTTCATTTGTTTTTTTTGGCATAATAATTGCGAATATAAAGGATTGGAATTACTACCGACATGGAGGAAAAATAATGACGCGAAAATATGTACTTACAATCAACCCCGGTTCAACATCCACAAAAGTGGCTCTTTTCGAAAACGAGGAAAATGTCAAGCAGAACAATCTGAGCCATTCGCCTGAAGAGATAGGCAGGTTTGAAAGAATAGCAGACCAGTACGAATACAGGAAAGCGATAATACTTGACTGGCTGGCATCTGAAAATGTGAACACGGAAGAGTTGAAAGCGGTTGTTGGAAGAGGAGGCCCTCTGAAATCCATGCCAAGCGGCACATACAAGGTTACACCGGCAATGGTCGAGGACTTGAAGATAGGAATACAGGCGCAGCATGCATCGAATCTGGGAGGAATAATTGCGAAGTCGATTGCAGACGGGGAGGGAATAGAAGCTTTCATAGTCGACCCTGTGTCAGTCGATGAATTTGATGAAATCGCGAGAATTTCCGGAATCCCTGAAATCGAAAGAAAATCTCTCGTTCATGCCTTGAACATCAAAGCCGTTGCCTACATATTGGCAAAGGAAAAAGGCGTAGACCTTGAGGACTTGAACCTGATAGTTGCCCATTTGGGCGGGGGGATATCAATCGTGCCCATAAAGGGAAACAGAATAATAGATGCAAACAATGCCAACGACATGGGCCCTTTTTCTCCCGAGCGTGCGGCAGGGCTGCCTGCGGGCGATTTGGCAAAGATGTGCTTCTCGGGTAAGTACGCGTACGGGGAATTGAAGAAGAAGCTTGTCGGAAAGGGCGGGCTTGTAGCTTATCTTGGAACCAACGATGCTAGAGAAGTGGAGAAAATGATACTTTCCGGAGACGGGAAGGCAAAGCTGGTTTTCGATGCCATGGGATATCAGATATCCAAAGAAATAGGGGCTTCGGCGGCAGTTCTCGGAGGGAAAGTGGACTATGTCGTTCTAACAGGCGGTTTGGCGCATTCGAAGAGGCTGACGGGATATATCGAGGAGCATGTCGGATTCGTGGCTCCTGTCGTGGTCAAACCGGGAGAGGACGAGATGTGGGCCCTCAATCAGGGGTATCTTAGGGTTTTGTCGGGCGAAGCTGTAAAAATATATGAGGACGAGGTGGAATAAATGATAAGAAGTTTTGACGAGGTTCTGAAAATTGCGGCCGAGAGAGGTCCCAAGACAATTGCGGTGGCATGTGCGGATGATGCTGAAGTATTGACGGCTATCGAAACAGCCAGGGAAAAAGGTATTGCAAAAGCGATACTCGTGGGAGACGGCGAAAAAATCGAATCGATATGTTCGGTTAAAGGCATTTTGCTTGAAGATTATGAAGTGATTGACATAAAAGACATGGCCGAGGCTTCCCTCAAGGCGGTGGAACTTGTTTCTTCGGGTAAAGCGGATATTCTGATGAAGGGACTCGTGGACACATCAATCCTCCTAAAGGCCGTGTTGGATAAAGAAGTCGGACTCAGAACCGGAAGCGTTTTGAGCCACGTTGCGGTTTTTGACATAAAGGGATATGACCGCCTGTTTTTCATTACCGATGCGGCAATGGGAATTGCGCCGGACCTTGAAGGAAAGAAGAAGATATTGCAGAATGCGGTGAAAGCCGCACAGGCTTTGGATATTGAAGTGCCGAAGGTGGCTGTAGTGTGTGCAAAGGAAAAGGTTAATCCCAAGATGCCTTGCACACTCGATGCTGCGGAGCTTCAAAAAATGAATGAATCGGGAGAAATAAGCGGATGCATTGTTGGAGGGCCCTTTGCGCTTGACAATGCCGTTTCGAAAAAAGCCGCCGAACACAAAGGCGTGACGCACCCTGGAGCGGGAGAAGCGGACATTCTTCTTGTCCCTGACATAGAGTCAGGAAACATACTTTACAAGGCCTTGGTTTTCTTTGCGGAAACAAAGAATGCCGGAATACTTGTAGGCACAAAGGCGCCGGTTGTCTTGACATCCAGAGCCGACAGCGATGAAACCAAATTGAATTCGATAGCTATGGGCGTCCTTTTGGCGGCCAAGGGGAATCTTTAGAAAGGTGGTTGGAAATATGACGGATGCTAAAAGAGTATTGGCAATAAACCCGGGATCTACCTCAACTAAAATAGCGGTTTTTGACGGCGAAAAACCCATATTTGAAACTACCCTGAGACATCCTGCGGAAGAAATCAACAAATATGATAAAATCTACGACCAGTATGAATTCAGAAAATCGGTAATATTGGACACTTTGAATGAAAACGAAATCAACCTGACCAAGCTTGCGGCTGTTGTCGGAAGGGGAGGACTGCTAAAGCCCATACAGGGAGGGACGTACAGCGTTTCGG
>PKTO01000002.1 GCA_002869095.1 Clostridiales bacterium | reverse complement strand
ATCTTTATATCAAGGCACAAACTTTGCAATTCTTTTATGAGAACCTTGAACGATTCGGGAATGCCTGGCTCGGGGATGTTTTCCCCTTTTACTATTGCTTCATATGTCTTGACCCTTCCGACCACATCATCGGACTTGACTGTCAAAATTTCCTGAAGCGTATATGCCGCACCGTATGCCTCGAGCGCCCATACCTCCATCTCTCCGAATCTTTGTCCGCCGAATTGAGCTTTTCCTCCTAAGGGCTGCTGCGTAACCAACGAATAAGGGCCTGTGCTCCTCGCATGGATCTTGTCGTCTACCAAATGGTGGAGTTTCAGCATATACATATATCCGACCGTTACCTGGTTGTCGAACGATTCGCCGGTTCTGCCGTCCCTAAGCTGGAATTTGCCGTTCTGCGACAATTTATGCTCTCTGAACAGCTTCAGTATGTCGTCCTCATGGGCTCCGTCGAATACAGGCGTTGCAACTTCCCATCCCAGATATTTCGCTATATATCCGAGATGAACCTCGAGAACCTGTCCTATGTTCATCCTTGAAGGAACTCCCAAAGGATTGAGAACAACCTGAAGCGGTGTTCCGTCTTCCATGAACGGCATGTCTTCCTCGGGAAGAATCCTTGATATTACACCCTTGTTTCCGTGTCTTCCGGCCATTTTGTCGCCAACGCTTATTTTTCTCTTCTTGGCGATATAAACCCGTACAAGCTCATTTACTCCAGGGGACAATTCATCGCCGTTGGCTCTTGTGAACACTTTCACGTCCACGACAATTCCCGATTCCCCATGCGGAACTTTTAGCGAAGTGTCTCTGACTTCTCTGGCTTTTTCTCCGAAAATGGCTCTCAGGAGCCTTTCTTCGGCTGTAAGCTCCGTTTCGCCTTTCGGAGTGACTTTTCCCACCAAAATATCTCCCGATTCCACCTCGGCACCAATCCTTATGATTCCTCGGTCGTCAAGATTTCTTAAGGCGTCCTCTCCAACATTCGGTATGTCCCTTGTTATTTCTTCGGGTCCGAGCTTTGTATCCCTGGCTTCAGATTCGTGCTCCTCGATGTGTATCGATGAAAGCACATCATAGCTTACAAGTTTTTCGCTCAAAAGAATGGCATCCTCGTAGTTATAGCCTTCCCATGTCATGAATCCCACCATGAGATTCTTACCGAGTGCAATTTCTCCCTGGTCGGTGGATGGGCCGTCGGCTATTATTTCGCCGGCTTTTACCTGGTCGCCTTTTGCTACAAGGGGTTTCTGGTTTATGCAAGTCCCCTGGTTGGAGCGCTTGAATTTAAGAAGTTTATGCCTCTCGCGTCTTCCATCGGAATCCTTTTTTATTACGATTTCATCCGCGCTCACTCTTTCTATTATTCCATCATTTTTAGCTGTTACCGTAATGCCCGAATCCTTGGCGGCCTTGTATTCCATTCCCGTTCCTATGACCGGCGCTTCCGGTTTTACGAGGGGAACCGCCTGACGCTGCATGTTGGAACCCATCAGGGCCCTGTTGGCATCGTCATTCTCCAGAAATGGTATCATGGCGGTAGCAACCGAAACGACCTGTTTGGGCGATACATCCATATAATCTACCCTGTTTCTGGCAAAAAGGCTTATTTCTCCGCCCATGCCCCTTGCCGCGACTTTTTCGTTTACGAAAATACCGTCTTCAAGAGGTTCATTCGCCTGTGCCACGACGAATTTTTCTTCTTCGTCCGCCGTAAGGTAATCTATTGTCTCTGTGACTATATTTTTTTTCTTGTCCACTCTTCTATACGGGGTTTCGATGAATCCGTACTGATTTACACGGGCGAAACTCGCAAGACTGTTAATGAGTCCGATATTCGGACCCTCAGGGGTTTCAATCGGGCACATTCGTCCATAATGCGAATGGTGTACGTCCCTTACCTCGAATCCCGCTCTTTCCCTGGAAAGGCCTCCCGGTCCAAGAGCTGAAAGTCTTCTTTTATGGGTCAATTCGGCCAATGGATTTGTCTGGTCCATGAATTGCGAGAGCTGACTGCTTCCGAAAAATTCTTTTACAGCTGCCGCAACCGGCCTTATGTTTATGAGAGCCTGGGGAGTAATGGCGTCCATGTCTTGAATCGTCATGCGTTCTTTTACCACGCGTTCCATTCTTGAAAGTCCAATCCTGAACTGATTCTGCAGCAATTCACCAACAGACCTGAGTCTCCTGTTGCCCAAATGGTCGATGTCGTCAATTTCTCCGACTCCATAAGGCAAATTGAATATATAGCTTGCAGTGGCGAATATATCGTCGATGATAATGTGCATAGGCACAAGACGGTCTGTTTCGCTAATGATGGCTTTCCTTAAATCATCCGGTTCGGTATGTGCTTCGAGCAATTCCTTCAGTACCGGGTAATGCACTTTATCCGCAATTTTTATTCCTTCAAGAACCTCGGCATCGACATGCTTGTCTATCCTGACAAAATTGTTGCCTATTACCTTTACCGAAAAAACTCCGTCGTTTCCGAAAACTTTTACAGACTTGAGTCCCGTGTCCTCTATTTCCTTTGCTCTTTCGACAGTTATTTCCTCGCCTTTTTCCGCCAGGATTTCTCCGGTCGCAGGGTCCACAACGGTTTCAGCAGCAATTTTTTGTGCAATTCTGTTGAAAAGCCCCAGCTTCTTGTTGAATTTATATCTTCCGACCTTTGCCAAGTCATATCGCTTGGGATCAAAAAACAGAGAATCGATCAAGCTCTTAGCGTTTTCGACGACCGGGGGTTCACCTGGCCTCAGTTTTTTGTAAATCTCGAGAAGCGCCTCTTCCTGATTGGCCGTGCTGTCTTTATCCAAAGAATTTTGCAGACTTTCCGTTTCATCAAAAAATGCCAATATTTTTTCGTTCGTTTCATAACCCAGCGCCCTTAGCAATACGGTTATGGGCAATTTCCTCGTTCTGTCTATCCTTACAGAAACGATTCCATTTGAATCGGTTTCATATTCAAGCCATGCTCCCCTGTTTGGTATTACAGTTGTTGAAAAAAGATCACTGCCGGATTTATCGATTTTTTTGTTGTAATAAGGGCCGGGCGACCTTACAAGCTGGCTTACTATGACTCGTTCGGCTCCATTGATGATAAAAGTTCCTTTTTCTGTCATCAATGGGAAATCACCAAGAAAAACTTCCTGTTCCTTGATTTCACCGGTTTCCTTGTTGATAAAGCGAACTTTCGCCTTCAACGGCACAGAATAAGTGACATCTCTTTCCTTGGATTCTTCTTCGCCGTATTTGGCTTCACCTTCCAAATAGTAATCGACAAATTCCAAAATCAGGTTTCCAGTGTAATCCTGGATAGGAGATATGTTCTTGAAAGCCTCCATTAGGCCTTCCTCGAGAAACCACTTGTAGGATTGCTTTTGAATCTCAATCAAGTTAGGCATATCCACTACTTCTTTGATTTTAGAAAAGAACAATCTTTCTTTTTTCCCGACCTTCTCAAAATGCGGCATGATCTTCACCCCTCATATCATAATAAAAGGTTTGCATTGAGCGTCTAAGATGACGCATGCGACCTTCGTTTCCTTAACTTTAGCTGTCTTTTCATTATTTTAAATCATCAAAAACACTTGGCTTTTTTGAGATTGCACATGGAGTTTTTTTCAAAAACGCATAGTGAAATCAGTCTACCATGGCAATTTATAATATTATCACACATATGCCTTGTCGTCAATCCAATTTCATTAATATTTGGTTTTTGCCGATTTAAAATAAAAAGTGCTTTGATTAAATCAAAGCACTTTTTTCTTTTTTCCGTTTATTCCTGTTTCAATGAAACGAACTACTTGAGTTCGATTGCCGCTCCTGCTTCTTCCAATTTTTCTTTCATGGAATCGGCTTCTTCTTTGGCCGCAGCTTCCTTGACAACGCAAGGAGCACCGTCTACGAGAGCTTTAGCTTCTTTGAGTCCCAATCCTGTAACTTCGCGGATTGCTTTGATTACTTTGATTTTGTTGGCTCCGAAGCTGCTCATGAATACATCAAATTCAGTTTTTTCTTCAGCCGCTTCAGCTCCAGCACCGGCTCCAGCTCCAGCTACCGCTACAGGCGCAGCTGCGGATACTCCAAATTCCTCTTCACAAGCCGAAACCAATTCGTTAAGTTCCATGACTGTCATTTCTTTGATTGCTTCAATTATTTGCTCTTTTGTCATTTTAAACACCTCACTATTTTTTGTTTACGCTTCCGCGTTTTCTTCATTTTTCTTGTCGGCAATCGCCTT
>PKTO01000231.1 GCA_002869095.1 Clostridiales bacterium | reverse complement strand
TCTTCAAGATATCAAAGCAAATCAGGCTGAGCGACGGATTAGCTTCGTCTGATAATAGCACTTTTGTTTCGGCAAGCATAGGCGGCACCGAATACAAATACGAATACGAAAGCTCCACAAATGAGCTTATTGAATACATAGGCGTCTCTGGGACAGGGAATGCAGTCGCCGAAAACATAACCGGTTTCAGCCCTTCATTGTCAGTGTCTGGAGACCTGCTGTCGATCGACCTGGAGCTTACAGGGCCTAAATACGGCGAAATCGTCAATCTTAAAACTTCAATTTATCTAAGAAACCAATAAACAAGTGGGGTGGGATGAAATGCTAAGCAACACAGTCGTTGGAATGGAAATAGGGAAACGTTCCATAAAAATCGCTTCAGGAAGCTTTTCTATGGGGAAATTTGTGCTTAAGAAGCATCATGTTGTTGAAACACCCGATAACGCCTTTATTGCAAACGGCGCTCTCAATCCCGAGGTTGTCGGTCCGTACATAAGGGAGATATTCAAGGCTAACAAACTAAAAAGGAACAACGTGCATGTCGCCGTAAACACCGACAAGGCCATTCTTCGCGAAAGAATTCTTCCAAAGGCACAATTGGATGATCTGCGCAACATATCCAAATTTGAAATAGAGCAGTTCTTGCCCTACGGAGTGGATGATTTCGTTGTGGACTACAAAATTCTCTCTATAGACTCAGAAGATGGCGAAGACGTTCTTAATGCTCTTGTTGCCGCAGTCCCAAGGGACATAATAGAAAGCTACATGGCAACTTCGAAAAAATGCGGCTGCACAATAAAATCCATAAATGTTTATTCGGACTGTCTGGGCAAATTCTTTGAAAACTATTTGCCCTATCCCGACGAAAACGTTTTGGTTGTGGATGTTGGCGCAAGCATCGCCAGGCTCATAATATTCAAGAACAATAAATATTTCGCCAGCTTCAATTCAAATCTGGGCGGAGACGAAGCCACAAAACTGTTGGCTAGAAATCAACGACTTGGAATAAAAGAGGCTGAACAAAATAAAATTTCAATGGGACTTGCCATGTCAAGTGACCTTTTCAGCAAAAACAGCCTCAACGAATACATCTCGGATGATTCTGTCCTGATGACCGATTACTGCGATTCCCTTGGAGCTGAAATTTCAAGAGTAATAAATTATTTCAGGACAAGAAAAATTTCAGGTATAATCCACAGGGTTGTCCTTATAGGCGGAGGATCGGAAATTAAAGAAATGGACAAATATCTGCAGGGTCTGCTTGGGGTTGATGTTGAATACTTCAAAAAGCTGGACAAAATGAATATTTCAGCAAACGAGGCAAAAAACATATTGGACAACATAGGAAAAATCGCGCCCGCAATTGGAGCAACATTAAGGAGGGCAGAAAATGAGTAAATTCCGCTTTGCAAAAAGAACGCCATCCAAACGCGAATATTTAAAAAAGGAAATCAATCTTCTTCCGGAGGACCTCGGACAGCGAAAGAAAAAATACACCAGGAATTTTATTTATTTTTTAGCTTTGGCAATATTCATCGGTTCGATGGCGGGAGGATATATATACCTTGATCTGACAATGAAAGAGAAGGTTGCTGAAAAAACAGAACTAGAAAACAGCATAATGGCACTTACTGAAAAAGAAAACGACCAGGGACTTATTCTCTACCTCAATTCAAGGGTGGAGGCAAAATCGAAGGCCATAATGGAATTCGAGTTGATTTCTCCGAAAATAATACCTGTTTTAAACTCTCTCGAAAACAATATGCCGGCAAAGCTAAGCTTCACAAGCCTTAGCAAGGATGAAACAGGACTAATGATAGAAGGAGAAGCATCATCGCAGGAAGTTATCGCTGAACTTTTGCACAATCTCAAAAATGAAGATTTGTTTGAATACGTCGTGGTTGAAACAATTTCAACGGATTCTCTTGAAAATAATCAGGGTTTTTATTTTACAATGCAATGTCAATTCAAAAACATGGGAGGCGATAACGATGTCTCTATCTAAAAGAGAAAAAAACATTCTCGCAATACTGCTTGTCGCCGTAACGCTTTTTGTATTCTACAGGTTCGTTTGCCAGCCAAAAGCAGCCATGCTTGAAGCCATAGACGCAGAAATAGCCGAGGATGAAATTCTTCATGCCCGGCTTGAAAAAAACATACTTGAAAAAGAGGAAATTGAAGCTTCGATCAGCAGCATGAAGATAAAAGTCAATGAAATGAACAGGCTTCTTCCCATGAGGATTTATCAGGAAGAGATAATACTCTATATGGAGGATTTGCTCTACAATTATGGTATTACTGTAGAAAATATAAGCTTTTCTACCGATTCTTTGATTGACGGTTCGTTGAAATTAACCGAACAAGCTGATTCAGTAGAAAACCTTCTAGCCGAGTATGAGGAAGGCCGAAAACCCAAAACGCTCGAGGAATTAAAAAAAGCCGGAGAGGAAGTTCCTGAAACCGATTCCGAAGAAGAAACCGTAACAATAAGGCAATTTGAAACTTCCATTGATTTTTCAGGCGAGTATTTGGATATCAAAGATTTCATGGATGAAATGGAAAGCAACAACAGGCTCATAGGAATAAGAAATATCAATATAATGTCCAACGAAGGAGTGGTAAGCGGAAACATGCTTGTCAGTTTCCCTTTCTATGATGACGGTTCCCTGAACGAGCTTGTTTGGAAAATCGACAACAGCTATGGAAAGCCGGACCTATTCAAAAAAGCGGATTCCAGCACCTGGGTATATGGTTACACGCCCGACATGACTGAATTCAACCGTTCGGACTTCTACCTCTTCCTCGACCCAAATGAAAATGTTTTGCCAACCTCGACAATGGGTAAAACACCATACAATTATACTGCAATTTACAATAATGCTACGGATGCTGAAACAATAAGACTCGTTTTAAGAAATGACGATTCATCTTATTCATACCGATACGAGAACAGCTCATCAAGCTTTCCGTCGCATAAAGAATCTTTCACAGAATTCGAGCCGACAAACGGCAAAGTCTTTCTCAATGTATATGTAAGATCCGAAGAAACAGCAGCGGAAATCCCCGGTGCAAAATTGCTGGTTGACAATCAGACAGGTCTTCCGCTTTATATTCATGTCATCGGAGACAACCCCGCAGACCCTGCCTTTGAATATGAATCGATAAACGGGGACATACGCGAAACAAGGATACCTTAAGCAAAACCGTGCATTCTGCCGGCTATTAAACATATGGAGGTGCGTGATGAAAAACGAAAAAGGTTTCACACTTATTGAACTCGTTGTAAGCATTGCCGTGCTTTCAATGCTTATTGTTCCTTTTTTCGGCATTTTCACCAATGCTGCAAAGCTTGACATGCGGTCAAAAAAAGATTTGACCGCAAACTACCTTGCGCAGCATCTAGCCTCGGAAGCCAAGGAGCACCCAATGACCCATTCAGGCTGGGATGAAAGTTTGTCAGGTTCCACTGCAATTTTCACCAAAAACCCTCTTGAAGGCGATTATTCAAAGTATTCCGCCGTGTTGACCTATGACGATTTTACACATTCAGTATCATCAAACGGATATGAAGATTTATCATCCGGAAATGTCGACTATAAAAGCATGTTTACTTTCAAATGGGACGAAGCAACAAAAACCCTTGGCTATTCTTTCGACAATTCAGACAGTGGCGGATATACCATAGAAGATACATCAAACAATGTAGAAATTAATCTTGAAAATGGAAGCAGCGGTATAAATTCCTTTTTCATAGAAGTGAAAATAAACAATGACAACCCTTTAGCAAGGTATGATTTCTCTCTTGACGAAGAAATCGATTTCATAGACATTAAAATAACTTTGGCTTCAGAAAGCGATATAGATCAAAAGAATAAAACAATACAAATCGCAAACAACACCGTGAACCAGGAAAACCCAAACCAAAAGAGACACATAACATTGGGTGCATACTGCGAAAACTTTATAGACAATGAATTTGTAACCGTAACTTCACAAGGAAGTGATGACATATCCCTAGTGCATTTGGATGAAACAGAGGTTGTCGCTACTGAAAACAGTCTCAAACTCCTTACTGTTGAAATCAGCGGCTACGATCCTATAACCGGAACAGTTAAAGTGCTTAAAAAGCTAGTTACAACTGTGAGAACAGGCAGCTAAAACAAGAAGGTGAATGTATGAAAAAGCGGTTTTTCAGTAACTAAAATGGTTCTGCCCTCATTTTTACAATTTTAATACTTTTCATACTGAGCGTTCTCGGTTCGGTGCTTATTTCTGTAGCCATGTCCAATT
>PKTO01000159.1 GCA_002869095.1 Clostridiales bacterium | reverse complement strand
AGCTGAAAGTGAAAAGAGGAAAGCAGGAACAAAAAAAGATGAAAACAAAAATCTGAAATCAATGTCTAGAGACAAGTACTTTGTACAAGTATTTGTCTTTTGTTTTTTTGTCCTTTACGTTCGCACTATTTTGCATTAATCATAAAGCCCGATAAAACTCCGGACCTTGAAAATGCCCGGAGTTTATATTATTTTTGATTGTTATTAATAAATACTTTCAAATTTAATATAGATGTTATAATATATAATTAAAATAAAATCGACAAAATCCGACTCAATAATCGACAAAATATACATATGCTTCCAAGCGAAAGAGCAAACCCGTTGAAAGGCGGGGACGCAAAGCCAAGGGCCTTAAATGGCAGCCGGTTTCCGAATGGGAAGTTTTATATTGCAATGATTTCAGAAAACAAGGAGGACGATATGAATAGGATCAAGAAAAGCATGGCAATATTTTTTGCGGCACTTATGATGATTTCAATTGCACCCAAAGAAGCCAAGGCCGCTGGGCTGGAGTACATAGACCTTAGCACATGGGAACAGAAAAGCACATCGGGCAGCGGTACTTGGACGCTTGAGGAAGGGAACAGGACTGTTACCCAGTCGGTAAATGGAAGTCCGACTTTTTATGTAAGTCCTGACGATATTATCGATAAAGTGGTGCAAGGGACAATACAGGTCAAGACTACAAGTGATGATGACTTCATAGGTTTTGTATTTGGATTCAAGGAGCCTGCTGGAATCAATTCATATCCTTATGATTTTTATCTTTTTGACTGGAAGAAGAGCAACCAAAGCCCTGCTCTTGAAGGCTACCGATTGATGAGGGTAGATGCTCCTACAGGCACAGATTTATGGGGTTGCGCTGGAACTGAAGTGGAGATTCTTGCGGAAGCTTATGGAGATATCGGATGGACTGCCAATACTCTTTATACATTCAAGCTTATTTACGGATCCAGCCGGATAAAGATATTGATAGATGACGAAATCATTTTCGATGTTACTACTGACGGCGCTTTTCAGACCGGAAAATTCGGATTTTACAATTATTCTCAGGCAATGGTAGAGTATGGGAATGTGCAGTCTGCTCCGGCTTCCTTCGAACCGGCGGCTCCGGTGGCGACTGATGATTCTTATGGGATGGACAAGAATACAACTCTTTCGGTGGACAGATATTCAGGCATATTTGCAAACGACTATGATCCCAACCTAGACACATATACTATGGAACTCATAAGCTCAACATCAAATGGAAGCCTTTCTTTGAACCAGACGGACGGGTCCTTTACATATACTCCGAACGGAGGATACGAGGGAGTTGATGTTTTCACCTATCAGCTTACCGATTTAACCCAAAGGGATTCTCGGGTTGCCACAGTCAGCATAAGCGTTCAGGAGCCCAATGTGGCACCTACTGACATAACCATAACTAATGACGAGGTTTCACTCGATGCATCGGATGATGACACAATCGGCTATCTGTCAACCGTGGACGGCAATGCCAACGATTCCTTCGATTACCTTCTTCTTGACAGTATTGGAGGGTGTTTCGGAATAAGCGGGAATGAGCTCTATGTAAAGGATGCGTCTCTTCTTGAATACGGGACTATGTCTCCAAGAATCAAAACGGTGGATCTAAGGGGTCTTTCCTATACAGAGACTATTTCCATAAGCGTTGTTGACAACACCGATCCATCGGCCCCTTCGATTTCGGTAGATCCAACGACCTGGTCAAGCAGCGCAACAATAACTGTTACTCCTGGTACCGATTCCGGCAGCGGTGTTCAAAAGACCGAGTATAGAATAGATGAAGGGCAATGGATGACATATTCTTCTCCGTTTTCATATTCGGTCGATGGAGAGCATACGATTGAAGCAAGGACTTTGGACAATGCCGGCAATTCCGCCACAAGCGGTACAAAGGCAATAAAAATTGACGGCACCAATCCTACGGCTCCGTCCATATCGGTCGACCCGGCAGGCTGGACCACGGGAAGCGCTCTGATAACAGTTGTTCCAGGCACTGACCCGGTAAGCGGAGTCAAAAAGACCGAGTACCGGATAGACGGAGGAGCATGGACTGTCTACACGGGCAAAGTGACATTTGAAGAGGATGGAGAGCATACTGTCGAAGCAAGAACTCTTGACAATGCAGACAATTCGGCCTCATGTGGCGAGTCGACTGTAAGGATAGACAATACCAGCCCTTCCAAGCCGTCTATTTCGGTTGATCCTGCGGTCTGGACAAGCGGAAGCGCACTTGTTGCAATAACTCCCGGAACCGATTCCGGAAGCGGTGTTTCAAAAACGGAATACAGATTGGGCTCAGGGGATTGGACGGAATACAGCGAAGCGTTTTCTGTAACTTCCCAAGGGGCATTAAGCATAAATGCCAGGACAGTGGACAATGTCGGAAACATTTCGGAAGTAGATTCTTCGGAATCAAAAATCGACAAGACTGCGCCTACGGTGTCAATTGGCACATACAGCACGGACTGGACCAATGGAAACATAACGGTTTCGGCAAGCGATTCCGGGAACGACGGTTTTTCAACAGTTTCATTCAATGCCGAAAGCCATGAATTCACCACAAACGGAAGCTTCACATTCGTTGCCACGGACCAAGCGGGCAACACGGACAGCCAGGAAGTGACAATAACCAACATAGACAAGACAAATCCTTCAATCGAGCTTTCGGGAACAATTCCGGCCGAATGGACAAGCTCGAGCGCATTTGTGACGTGGTCGGCATTCGACAGCCAGTCATACGGATGGACTATTCTTCCGGACGGAACCACAAGCTCGGCATTGACAGGAACATTTGAAATAGAGCAAAACGGCAATCATGTCTTCACAGCGGAAGACCTTGCAGGAAACACTTCGGCAGCAACGTTTGGGGTGGAAAGGATAGACAAGATTGCTCCCGACATTTCAATCGCATCCTACGAGACCGGTTGGACAAACGAGAACATAACCGTTTCTGCGAGCGACTCTGCAAACGACGGGCTTTCAAACGTCTTGCTCAATGCAAAAAGCCACGAGTTCACCACAAACGGAAGCTTTATATTCACAGCGGCTGATGAAGCAGGCAACACAGACAGCGAAACAGTCGAGATAAACAATATCGACAAAATAAATCCAGTCATAACAATAGCAGGCGACAATCCATACAGGATCGATGTCGATGAAGACTACACGGATCCGGGAGCGACTGCAAGCGATGACGACAGTGGCATCGACGGCGCGGTATCGTCTGAAAGCACGGTTGACACATCGAGAACAGGAACATACACCGTGACATACACTGTAAGCGACGAGGCCGGAAACGAAGCTGAAGCAGTACGGACAGTCGAGGTTGTAGACCCGATAGCTGTTTCCTGGATAAGTCTTGAGGGCGTAGGGTCAAGGGCGGCATCCGTAAAGGCAAGCATAGACAACCTGGGGTCCTCAGGGGACATACTGAGGTACGGACTAGTCTGGAGCATAGAAAACCCGGAACCGACCATCGAAGACTCTCACAGCGAACTTTCCGAGCTTGCAGGGCCTGGCGAGTTCATAAGCACAGCCAGAAACCTTTCAAGCAGCACAAACTACTATATAAGTGTCTACGCTGAAGATTCGACCGATGTAAAATACAGCGGAGTCCATACATTCAGGACAGACAAAAAACCTGTCACAAGCATAGAAGTCCAGGTTGATCCGGAAACAACAGAACCCGAGACCGATGACGATGGCAGTGAAGTCTTCGACTTCACAAAAGCCACATCGGTTCCAGAAGTCACAAGCACAGTCGACGGGGAATGGCTGCTGGGGCAAGCAGAAACGAATGAAGAAGGGCAGGAAAGCGAAGAAGAATCCGCAGGGACGCTTCTCGAATTCGGGACAGAATCGCATTCGATAACCTTGCCGGTCTCGGAGCTTGTTTCATATGGAGTAGAAGATGAAGACCCGGAAGGGGAAGAATCCCCGAAAGAACTTGAAAGCTGCGAAGTCACGGTAAGGGAAGAGACGGCGGTAAAAACCAATTGGCTCCTTTCGGATGTTCCGGAAGAGCAGAAGGAAGACATAGAAGTACTTTCACAGGCAGTCACATATGAAGTGACAGTAAGCATGAGCGACGGCAGCGAAGAAAAAGTTGACACATTTGACTCGTATGTGGAAAGAAAACTTACCGTGGAAAGCGACGAATCCATAGATGTTTAAAACCTTGTAGCAGTAAGGTTTGACGATACGACAGGGGAGTTGGTTCCCGTGCCGGCAAGCTTCGAAAAGAAAGAAGACGGAACCGTTGTTGCCGTGGT
>PKTO01000068.1 GCA_002869095.1 Clostridiales bacterium | reverse complement strand
CCTTTACAATTTTTCGGATTCTTCCACCAAATGGTTCAAAAGGTTGAGGGCGTCTATTGGCGTCAAAACATTCGTATCGATCTTTTTAAGGGAATTGATGAATTTCTTTCGTTCGTCGCTAAAAAAATCCAATTGCATGGTTTCTTTTCCGGTTTCTTCCCTTAAGGTTATCTTTGATTCGTGGCTGCGGTTTATGTCATGGCTTTCAAGTTCTGAAAGTATTTCATTCGCGCGGTTTACAACTTTGTAAGGGAGTCCTGCGAGTTTGGCGACCTGAACACCATAACTGTGGTTTGCTCCGCCACGCTTTATTTTTCTAAGGAAAATTATGTCGTCGCCTATTTCGCGTACCGTTATGAAGTAATTCTTGATTCCTTCCAATTTGCCTTCAAGTTCGGTCAGTTCGTGATAATGGGTCGCAAAAAGGCTTTTTGCGCCGATGTGATCCCGATTGTTTATATACTCGACTACGGACCATGCTATGCTCAATCCGTCGTAAGTGCTGGTTCCCCTGCCTATCTCATCCAGGATTATAAGGCTCTTTCGGGTGGCATTCGTCAATATGTTGGAAAGCTCGCTCATTTCAACCATGAATGTGCTTTGACCCTGTGAAAGGTTGTCAGAGGCGCCCACTCTTGTGAATATCCTGTCAACAACGCCGATTGAAGAACTTTCTGCCGGTACGTATGAGCCGATCTGAGCCATTAATGCAATCAAGGCGACCTGCCTTAGATATGTTGATTTTCCAGCCATGTTTGGGCCGGTTATTATATGAAAACGGCAATGGGAATTGTCGAGATCGGTATCGTTGGGGATGAAGGTCTCAATATTTGAAATTTTTTCAACCACCGGATGCCTTCCGCTTTTTATGGATATTATATCGCTGTCGGTAACATCGGGTTTGGAATATCCGTTGTTGTATGCCACATGGGCAAAATTCGATAAAACATCCAAATTTGCAAGTGCATCGGCCGTATTCATAAGACGGTCGACGCTTTTGAGAATTTCGTTTCTTATTGTTTGGAATATTGTGTATTCCAATTTGCTTCTTCTTTCCTCGGCGTTGACTATCTTGTCTTCAAGCTCCTTCAGTTCTGGAGTTATATATCGTTCGGCGTTTACAAGAGTCTGTTTTCTGACATAGTTCTCAGGGACAAGATGCAGATTGGATTTTGTAATCTCGATATAGTATCCAAAAACCTTGTTGTATTTGATTTTCAATGATTTAATGCCGGAGGATTCTCTTTCTCTTGCCTCAATGTTTGCAAGATATAACTTGCCATTTGATAATATGTCATTCAGAGAATCAAGTTCTTCATTGTATCCGCTCTTGATTATTCCACCTTCGGTTATTGTGTCAGGTGAGTCTTCTTCTATTGACGATTCAATCAGGTCGTGAACGTCAATCAGCGGATCAATTGATTCGGCAAGCGACGAAAGCGGACTTGAATTTGAGCATTTAGACAATATGCTCAGCATTTCCGGCAGCCTTTTGACTGAAATCTTGAGAGAAATCAAATCCTTGCCGTTGAGGTTTCCGTAAACGACCTTGGAAGTGAGCCTTTCGAGGTCATAAATTGCTTCAAGTATTTCACGGACCTCGTTTCGTGTTTGAAGGTCATTGAAAAAGACCTCTACAATGTCTATTCTTTTATTAATTTCATATTTGTTCAATAGAGGTTCATGAATCCACTTGAACAGCATTCTGGATCCCATTGATGTTTTAGTTTTGTCCAGGACCCATAATAGGGAGCCTTTTCTCTTGTCCCCCATTATCGTTTTGGACAATTCCAGATTTCGGACAGTGAAATCGTCAATAATCATGAAGTCCGAAGGGCTGTAGTGCTTGACATCCCTTATATGAGGCAAATCGACTTTTTGTGTTTCGACAACATACTGTATAAGTCGTCCAAGAGAAAGTATGATTTCATCTTCCCCGGACAAACCAAGGCTGTCGGTTGATACGATATTGAATTGTTTCTGTATTATTCTTTTGGCTTCGGCATGATCCGTAATGGTCAGGGAGTCGGTAGCCACAGATTGTGGAATGGATGAATGAATAAAGTCTGCCATTCTTATTGATAGTGATGAAGAATCCATAAGTATTTCACGTGGATTTACCTTGAGCAATTCATTTTCGGCATCTTTGTAGCGTAAAATTCCTTTGAAGGAAGTCACGCGCAGTTTTCCTGTCGTGATGTCCACATAGGAAAACCCGATTGAATTGCGGCCTTCCGATATTGAAAGAATATAGTTGTTGAGCGATGATTCAAGCATTTCGGGATCGGTTATTGTTCCCGGGGTTATGATTTTTACGACTTCCCTTTTTACGATTCCCTTTGATTGTTTCGGATCGCCGGTTTGCTCGCAAATGGCTATTTTAAGCCCCATGGTTACAAGTTTTCGGATATAACTGTCCGCCGAATGGTATGGAATCCCGCACATCGGCGCGCGTTCCTCAAGTCCGCATGATTTCCCTGTCAGGGTTATTTCAAGCAGTTTTGAACATGTCAGCGCATCGTCAAAAAACATCTCATAAAAGTCCCCGAGCCTGAAAAAAAGTATATAGTCTTCATATGTTTCTTTGATTTCCAGATATTGGCGCATCATAGGTGTAAGTCCCATGAAAGACTCCTTTCAGAAAGATATGCAAATCAGCAAAGTTCTCCAATCAATGTGGCTCTCCTTGCATCAATAATACGAACCGGAACAATGGTTCCAATCAAGGATGAATCCCCCTTGAACGTAACTATCTTGTTGCCGCGGGTTCTTCCGTGTATGCTTCCCGGATGCTTATCACTTATTCCGTCTACGAGGACCGTTTCAATGTTGCCGATCATGCCGAGATTTTTACTGTAGGCGATTGAGTTGAGCTCGGAAAGAATCTTGTCGAAACGTTCATGTTTGACGTTTTCGGGAATCTGGCATGTAGATTCGGCGGCTTTTGTTCCGCTTCTTTTCGAATATAGAAAAACATAGGCATTGTCGAACGCCACTTTTTTTGCCAGTGAAAGCGTTTCGTGAAAATCCGAATCCGATTCATCCGGGAAACCGATTATTATGTCGGTAGATAGAGTTATGTTCGGGATTTTTTCATAAAGTTTTTCCGCAAATTCCAAATATTGTTCACGGCTGTAGTGTCTGTTCATTTTTTCAAGAATCCTGTTGCTTCTGGATTGGACAGGCAAATGAAAATTTTCGCATATATTTTTGGAAGCGGCTATAGTGTCTATAAGCTTTTCGGTGGCATCCTTCGGATGCGAGGTCATGAATCTTATGCGTTTTATTCCATCCAGCTTGTCTATTTCCTCAAGCAAATCTGAAAAGTCATACTCATCGTATAAATCTTTTCCGTATGAATTGACATTTTGACCCAATAAGGTGACTTCAATAACCCCTTCTTTTACAAGCGTTGAAATTTCTTCCAAAATGGCTTCCTTGCTACGGCTTCTTTCACGGCCCCTTGTATAAGGGACGATGCAGTAGGAACAGAAATTGTTGCATCCGTACATTATATTGACAAATGCCTTGAATTTGAATTTTCTTATGGAAGGGATGCCTTCCACCACATTTTTTGCCTGGTCCCATACTTCGACCAAGGGACGTTTTGAATGGTTTTCTTTAAGGGCTTTTTCGAGCAATTGAGGGAAACGGTGTATATTGTATGTTCCCAGAATCAGGTTGACAAATGAAAGATCCTTGTTGATTATTTCAATCACATGCGGCTGCTGCATCATGCAACCGGCAACAATGATTATGAGATTAGGCTTTTTCTTTCTGAAATGCTTAAGGCGTCCGATATTGCCAAGAACCTTCCTTTCCGCATTTTCCCTTACGCAGCATGTATTGAAAAGAACTATGTCCGCGTCTTTTATCTTACTGACTTCCAAATATCCCATTTGATTGAACATTCCCGAATACCTTTCGGAGTCGTGTTCATTCATTTGGCAGCCCCATGTTCTTATATAGTATTTCAATGGTTGCATATCTTTTTCACTCCCTGCAAAAATAAATAGTGATACGATCCCCAGGGGCGCATCTCATATCATTATATCAATTATAATTACAAATTCAAACATATAGAAGCATTAAGGATATTACTGCAATATTATGGTATTAATAAAGAAAATTTGTTAAATTGGGTCCGGATTTATGTTATTATAAAGCTGGTTGACATATTATTTCAAACATCAATAGGGGGTAGAAAAATGAAATTTTCTGGAAGAATCACGGATATGCAGCAATCTCCGATAAGGAAGTTGGTTCCAATCGCAGAGGCTGCAAAGAAAAGGGGTAAAACAGT
>PKTO01000183.1 GCA_002869095.1 Clostridiales bacterium | reverse complement strand
TTTCGACTTTTGAAATCATCTTCCACGCAACAGCTATTTTGGGGAAGCCCTCTTCTTCAGCTATGCGGGCGAATTCCGGATAAAGAAGGGTCCATTCCTAATGCTCTCCCATTGCCGCCGCTTTAAGATTATCTGCGGTCGACCCGACTTTTCCTGCCGGATAAGTCGCTGTTATTTCAAGATCCCCGCCTTCAAGAAAGCTGAAGAATATGTCCGCATGGACCTTCTCGTTGTATGCTGTTTCTTCGAATATTTCGGCTATCTGCTCGTATCCCTCTTCAAGGGCCATTTCAGCAAAAAAGGTGTATCTGTTTCTTGCCTGTGATTCTCCCGCAAACGACTTGAGCAAATTCTGTTCTGTTTTTGTTCCTTTTAATTCAGGCATTCGTGTTTCTCCTTTTCCTCTTTTATTGTTTCGTCCAATTGAATGTATTATTCTGCAACAGGCGGTGTGAATACTCTTGTTTTAAGCTCTCTGTCTATCATGAAGAATCCGGAACCTTTTCCGTCAACAAACCTCAGCTGCTCCAAAAGGCCTGAAGCATTGGCTTCTTCCTCGACTTGCTCTTCTACATACCACTGAAGGAAATTGAAAGTAGCATGGTCTTTTTCTTCCATTGCAATTTCCACAAGATTGTTTATCAATGCTGTGACCTTTTGCTCGTGGGCATAGACCTCTTCAAACATTTCCACAAAGTTGTCCCATTCGGTGCGCGGCTTTTCAATCGCGTCAAGAACGACTGTGCCTCCTCTTTCGTTTACATAATCGAACATTTTCATTGCATGGAACTGTTCCTCCTGGGCTTGAACCCTAAGCCAATTGGCAACGCCGCTCATGTTCTGGCTCTCCGCATAGGCCGACATCGACAGATAAAGGTAGCCTGAATACAGTTCTGCGTTGATTTGTTCGTTGATTGCTTTCTCCATTCTGATATTGATCATTTTATCCCTCCGTTTTTATCTTTTTTTATTTTTCGCTTTTCCAATGTCCGTGAAGATTGCAGTATTCCCTTGCGGAAACATTCTCTTCCTCAACCATAAAAACTGCTTCCGGGTTCATTCCAGGTGACAGATATTCTGTATAGACCTTGTCTCCGGCTATCAGCTCGATCCATTGGATGTAATGCTCTTCCTTCATGGGATGCAAAGTTGTCCCGACCGTGACCTTATATCCTCCGTCTATCTTCTCGATCACAGGAACATGCTTTTCCGTTGTCGAATCAGCAGTTTTCTCTTCCTGCAGCTTCATTTCCTCTCCGCAACAAACAAGCGTTCCTCCACCGACATGGTACATTTCAACTATATTCCCGCACACTTCACATTTGTAGACCTCTAGTTTTTTTGCCAATTTTATCCCTCCCTTTTATTCGTTTGCAAACGTTATCCGAACACTTTTAATTTCTACCCCGCCAAATGCGCGTTCAAACAAACAATATGCAAAACCTCATCCCCGTATTATATCATGCAAAAGATAAATTGAAATGTTTTTTCATGTTGAAAGTCCACTCGTAATATGGGTATAGGATATAATGCAAAACCAAAAATGAATATTCTCAAGGAAAGGAGGCAATTGCATGAAACGAATGAAATTCTTATCCATAATGCTGGTGGCAATCATTTTATTGCTGTTTTCCGCAGCTTGCTCGCCGTCGGCGGAAATTCCCATGCCTTCAGACAGCGATGAGGCCATTGAGGAAACTTCTGGAGTCGACGAAACCCTTTTCACCGTAGAGGATGTTGCCGCTTTCGACGGCAAAGACGGGCAGAAGGCATATGTCATATACAACGGTTATGTTTATGATGTCACTGACCATCCCCAGTGGCAATCCGGATCCCACGGGGGAAACGCTGCCGGAACCGATATAACGGAGAATTTGAAGGATGTCGCTCCGCATGGGATATCAAAGCTGGGCGAAGTTGAAAAAATCGGCAAAATCGCTGAATGACAAGTCTTCAGTTCCAAAAGCAAAACCTCAGGCAAGTAAAACTGCTTGAGGTTTTCTTATTCGTTAAAATCAATTTGCTTGCAGATTTTCAATACAACACTTTCCCCAGAAAATCCTTGGTCCTTGGACTTTTCGGATTGTCGAATATTTCCTTTGGAGTCCCTTCCTCTTCGATTATTCCATCGTCCATAAAGAGGATCCTGTCCGCGACTTCCTTTGCAAAGCCCATTTCATGCGATACTATGACCATGGTCATTCCCTTGGATGCTAAATCCTTCATTACATCCAGAACCTCTCCAACCATTTCGGGGTCAAGAGCGGATGTGGGCTCGTCGAAAAGCATGACATCGGGTTCCATGGCCAAGGCCCTCGCTATTGCGACTCTCTGTTTCTGTCCTCCCGAAAGCTGCTTGGGGTATGCCTCGGCCTTGTCTGGAAGACCCACGCGTTCAAGGAGCTTCTTCGCCAGGGCCTCAGCTTCATCCTTGGGTATTTTTTTGACCTTTATTGGTCCAAGGGTAACGTTGTCGGTAACATTCATATGGGGAAAGAGATTGAACTGCTGGAAAACCATTCCCATTTTCTGCCTCTGAAGATTGACATCGTTCTTTGGGTCGGTTATTGAGACCCCCTCGAAAATTATTTCGCCTCCAGTAGGCTGTTCAAGAAGGTTTAGGCACCTGAGAAAAGTGCTTTTGCCTGAGCCGGATGGTCCTATAACAACCACGACTTCGCCTTTTTTTATGTGTGTATCTATTCCCTTCAGCACATGGAGCTGTCCGAAATGCTTGTTGAGGTTTATTGTTTTAATCACCCGCACTCATTCTCCTTTCAACAATGCCCAAGAGTCTCGACAGTGTATATGTGATGATGAAGTATATTACAGCCGCCACCATTAACGGAGCAAAGGCTTTATATGTTATTCCCCTTATTGTGTCTGCGCGATACATCAGCTCTGTTATTCCCACGACCGATACAATGGCTGATTCCTTTACAACGACAATAAACTCGTTTCCAAGCGCCGGAAGTATGTTCTTGAAAGCTTGGGGAATCACGATGTAGCGCATTCCCATGTTGTGGGGCATTCCGATTGAACGTGCGGCTTCCATCTGGCCCTTGTCGACAGCCTGTATCCCCGCACGTATTATTTCGGCAACATAAGCTCCGCTGTTGAGGCTCAGGGCGACAATTCCCCATACCATGTCAGGAAGCTCAAACGGAACTACATTCGGAAGTCCGTAGTAAACGATGTAAATTTGTACTATTACCGGAGTCCCCCTCAAAAATTCTATGTATGCCGTAGCTATTGCCTTGAGTATTTTTTTCTTTGAAAGCTTCATGAGCGCAAGAACTACTCCCAGAATGACCCCGAAGAAGACTGCAAAAATGGCCAGCAAAAGCGTATTTTGAACACCGGATATATAAAACATCTTGTATTTAATAAGAAATTCCAAATCCAATTGTTTTCCCCCCATTCACTGCAATTAATGCGTTTTGATAAAATCCATGTTCATTATAACATGGAAAGATAGTGGCCTGAACCACTATCTTTCCAGTCATTTGATTTGTATTTTTACTCGAAACAAATTCTTTATTGATTTTCTTCGGAAAGCTTGATCGCGTCGAAAACATACTGGGAAATCATGTCTTCATCCATCAATTTAGTCAAGGTTGCGTTTACCGCGTCCACGAATTCCGGATTCCCTTTTTTGAATGCTATAGCAGAACCGCTGTCCCCTGTATCGAGCTGTATGTCCGCTACCATTATGTCGTCATTGTTGTTGGCGTATGCGTTTCCTACAGGAAGCTCGGCCACTACGGCGTCAACATTGCCGTTCTTGAGTTGAAGCACCAGGTCGGCCATCTTGCCAAGTCCCTTGACTTCGGCTCCCTCTATTTGCTCCATTGCTATCTGTTCCTGTGTGGTTCCCTTCTGGACTCCAACAACCTTTCCGCTCAAGTCTTCCACAGATGCTATGGCGGCTTCATTTGACACATTGATCATTACGCCTTGAAGGGCTGTATAATAGACCTTGGAAAAGTCAACCGACTTTGCTCTCTCTTCTGTCGGTGTCATTCCCGCTATTACCATGTCTACCCCGCCGGCCTCGAGTGCCGCAAGAAGTCCGTTGAAGGCCATGTCCTTGATTTCAAGCTCTACCCCAAGGTCTTCGGCAATTGCTTTGGCAATCTCGATGTCAAAGCCTACGATTGTATCTTCCCCGTCTTTTACAACATGGAATTCGTATGGCGGATAGTCGGCGCTTGTACCTATATCCAATTTGCCGGCATCCTTGATTTCATCCAACTTTGTTGCTTCTGCAGGCGGCGCTTCCTCAACTGCAGGCTCTTCCGCCTCGGGTTCAACATCCGCTT
>PKTO01000179.1 GCA_002869095.1 Clostridiales bacterium | reverse complement strand
CCGATGATTTCATCCAGGCTGGCGAAACCGTTTGCCTCCAGTATCTCGATGGTTTCCCTTGCGACAAATTCCATATACCTTTCAACATGGCCCGAAGAGCCTTTGAAACGCTTCCTGAGTTCTACGTCCTGGGTCGCTATTCCAGCAGGGCATACGTTGGCCTGGCATTTTCGGCACATTCTGCAACCCATGGCAATCAAAAGAGCCGTGGCGAAGCCATACGATTCAGCTCCCAGCATGGCTGCCTTTACAACATCCCTGCCCGTAAGGAGCTTTCCGTCGACCCTAAGCTCGACGCAATGCCTGAGGTCGTTAAGCAGAAGCGTCTGGTGCACCTCGGACAAGCCAACCTCCCACGGTATTCCTGCAGACCTTGTTGATGAAAGCGGCGCGGCGCCTGTTCCTCCGTTGCCTCCGCTTATCAGTATCCTGTCGGCTCCTGCCTTTGCCACTCCTGCCGCAACCGTGCCGATTCCGGCAGATGCCACAAGCTTGACAGCTATATCGGCAGAAGGGTTGACCTGCCTGAGGTCGTGTATGAGCTGAGCCAGATCCTCTATCGAATATATGTCGTGGTGGGGCGGCGGTGAAATAAGCGATATCCCCGGGCTTGCATTCCGCACCCTGGCTATTTCATCAGTAACCTTCTCAGGAGGCAGATGCCCACCCTCTCCCGGCTTTGCGCCCTGAGCCACTTTTATTTCTATCTCTCTGCAATCCGCCAGATAGGTCACATCAACCCCGAACCTGCCCGATGCTATTTGCCTGCTTCCGCTCTTTTCGGATTTTTTTCTCGTATCGTCCTTTTCTCCGCCCTCTCCGGAATTGCTTATTGCGCCCAAACGGTTCATTGCTCCAGATATTGCCACATGGGCTTCCGGGCTGATGGCCCCGTATGACATTGCGCTTGCGCTGAAACGCCTAAGGACCGATTCTTTGGTCTCTACGCAGTCTTCGTCGCGGCTTTCATCCCCTACAATCTCCAAAAGGCTCCTTATGGACCATGTTTTCTCCTCTATTTCATCAGACATGCTCTTGTACAATGCGTAATCGCCTGTGGCGGAAGCCTTGCCAAGCCTTTTTACGTTCGTGCCGCTGTACAGCGCGGGTTTTATAGGCTCCACCGTTTTTTCATCGACATCCTTCTTTCGACCGTATGCATCCGAATGCCTCTTGAGCGTTTCCATCTGCAATATGCCAATGTCGATTCCTCCCAGGCACCCCGGAGTTCCCTCGAAATATCTGGAAACGAATTCTTCCGACAGCCCTACCGTTTCAAACAGCTTTGCGCCTTGGTATGCCTGAAGCGTCGTTATTCCCATCTTGGCGATTATTTTAAGTATTCCTGAAGCCATGGCTTTCTTGAAATTGCCTATGGCTTCCTTGTCCGATTTCCCGCTTTTTTCCGCCCTTTGCTTCACGAGTTCGATCGCAAACCAGGGATTTACCGCCTTCGCCCCGTATCCCAAGAGAAGAGCCGTTTGCGACACGTCCCTAACCTCTGCCGTTTCGACAATTATTTCCACCTTGGTCCTCTTTTTCGTTTCAACCAGGTGATTGTGAAGCGCGCCAAGCGCCAACAGGGACGGGATCGGCGCATAAAGAGGGTCAACCCTCCGGTCGCTCAGAACAAGCAAATTGTATCCCTTGTCAACGCAGCTTTCGCAACTCTGAAGCAGCTCTTCCAAGGCTTTCTCCAATCTGTTGTCCGCCCCGTCGGCAGGAAACAGCATCGGTACTGTGACCGCCCTGAAGTTTTCATTGTCGAGCTGCTTTAGCCCCGACATTTCCTCATTGTCGAGTACGGGAATCTCAAGTTCAACGAATGGCATTTCACGGTTGACTTCGATCTTGTCGGCACGTTTCCCGGGAAATCCGATTATTTGCTTGAGTGATGTATACATTTTTTCCCTTATGGGATCCATGGGCGGATTGGTGACTTGTGCGAATCGATGCTTGAAATAATCGAAAATAAGGTGGTTTTCAGCCGACAACGCAGGAAGAGCCCTGTCAAGCCCCATGGAAACAATGGCTTCCTTCCCAAAATCGGCCATTGCCGGAAGGCCTTCCGACAATTCAACCGCATTGTATCCGCACAGAACCAGCTTCCTTTCCTTCTCGGATTCGGAAAGAGGCATTTCATTGCATGGAGCTCTGAGGTTTTTCAATTCGAGCCTGTTTTCATTTATCCATTTGCCGTAATCATGTTCCGCCGAAAGCCTTTTTAGTGTCGCCTTTCCGTCTGAGAAATTGCCGCTTTGCAAATCAAAGCAAATTACATCGCCGGGTGAAAGGCCCCCTTTTTCCTTGAGCTCATCTCTGTCTTCCACCACTCCGGATTCCGAAGCCATAACAAGCATACCGCTTTTGTCAATGTCGTATCTGAGCGGCCTTAGTCCATTTTTATCCCTTACCGCGCATAGATGCCTGCCGTCATAGCTTACTATAGACGCCGGTCCGTCCCAGGGCTCCATGAATCTTCCGAAATAGGCGTAAAAGGATTTTTCTGATTCGCCCAGTTCAGGATTCCCGTCCCAGGCCCTCGGAATCATCATGGAAAGGGCTTTCGCCGGTCCATGGCCGTTGGCGATGAAAAATTCCAAGGCATTGTCAAAACACGCCGAATCGCTCCCTCCCGGTTCGATTACAGGCAAAACGTCTTTAAGCCTGCCGCCCAGAATCTTTGATGTCATTACGCCTTCTCTCGCCTTCATCCAATTGACATTTCCGCTTACCGTGTTTATCTCTCCATTGTGGGCAACCAGTCTGAAGGGCTGGGCAAGCTCCCAGGAAGGAAATGTATTGGTGCTGTATCGTTCGTGGACTACTGCGACTCTTGCCTTATAGCCTTTGTCTTCCAGGTCTGTGTAGAATTCTCCCAGAAGCCTGCCCGGCACTAGCCCCTTGTAGACGATTGTATTGAATGAAAGGCTGCAGATGTAGAATTTTTCCGTATAGGGAACATCTGATCCTGAAATGAAGGCCTGCATCCTTTTTCTTATTATGAGGAGAGTATTTTCACAGACATCATCCGCCGCGGGCTTTATGAAAACCTGTACTATATCCGGCCTTGTCGCCGCCGCAAGCTTCCCGCATACCGCTCGCTTTTGAGGAACGTCCCTCCACAGCAAAACTTCAAAACCCTCTTCTCTCGCAACCCTCTCGAAAGCCCCTTCGCAAAACAGGCGCGAAGACGGATCCCTGGGCAAAAACAACATGCCGACGGCATACTTGCCGGCTTCAGGCAAATCAAGGCCGTTCTCCTCAAACATCGCCTTGTGGAAATCGTATGGCAAATCAGTCATTATTCCGCTTCCGTCGCCCGACGCCTCGTCAAGCCCCAACGACCCCCTGTGGCTCAAGTTTTTCAATATGTCGAGTGCATTCATTACCGCTTCGTGGTTGCTTTTCCCTTTGAGCAAAGCCACAGCGCCGACACCGCAATTGTCCTTTTCCATCGAAGGTTTGTACAGGCCCTGTTTAATAGGCAAATTATGATTCATTGACATTCCATCCTTTCGTTTTCTGCATATTCAACAAATCTGAAGACACATAAGTGTTCTTATGTTTTTTTGAATACAGTTTATAATTTTCTGAATATTTATCATCCATTATACATACCTCGACTTCCGTTTGCAACGTTTTTTTAATTATTACTGAACATTTTTTATTTTAAATACATTTATTGTTCGGTTTTCTTTTGTTGGCGTACAACTATGGGCAAGAGGCTTGTAAAAGCCGGGCCGCTGTGCTAAAGTATGTTGGAAGACAGTTCGCGAGCCTCCTGTCTATAAACAAAACTACGGCATGCAATAAAGTGATTCTCACTCTGTTGACTATGTCGCCGCCCATTTGAAGGCGGCTTTTTATGGCTTGCTGATATTTCAAATATTGGGAGGTTTTTTTTATGCAAAATCGTTTCAACACGCGTTTCATCGCAAGGACGGCAATCATTGCAGCCATCTACGCGGCTCTTACGGTCGGATTGGCTCCAATAAGCTATATGGCTTTGCAATTCCGTCTTTCCGAAATGCTGGTTCTTCTGGCCTTCGTAAATCCGGCCTTCGCACCCGGACTTGTGCTCGGGACGTTCATAGCCAACCTGTTCAGCCCTATTGGCATGATTGACGTGATTTTCGGAACCATCGCCACAATCATGAGCATCCGCTACATGATCATTTCAAAAAACATATGGATCGCTTCTCTATTCCCGACTATTTTCAATGGAATAATAATCGGAGCCGAGCTGCACTTCGTGTACAGCCTGCCGCTTGCACTCACAATTCTACAGGTGGCGGCCGGAGAATTCGTGGTGGTGACCATTCTTGGCGTGCCGCTGATGAAGGCGCTTCT
>PKTO01000130.1 GCA_002869095.1 Clostridiales bacterium | reverse complement strand
CTGTCCCCTCTTGACTCCGAGAGCCAGGAGAAGATGGAGTTTTATGAAGCTGCAGCAATTTCAGCCGGCGCAATCATAACTCTGGCTAATCGATATGCGGACAAGGCGGAAGCATTGGCTCTAACGGAAAATGATGAAGAGCGAAGGAAGGAACTTTTGGACATTGCAGAAATCTGCAGAAATGTTCCAGAAAATCCGCCTGAAACATTTGCAGAGGCAATTCAGACGGTTTGGTTTGTACAACTTGGAGAAATTTTGTCAGAGAATTCGCTTGCGTTGAATTTGGGGCGTTTCGATCAGTACATGAATCCATATTACGAAAAGGACATATCGGAAAAAAGAATAACTGAGAATGAAGCTCTT
Organism: Clostridiales bacterium; assembly: GCA_002869095.1. GTDB lineage: Bacteria > Bacillota > Clostridia > Peptostreptococcales > BM714 > BM714. The sequence goes on along the minus strand of PKTO01000130.1, from coordinate 4,001 downwards.
GAACTGATAGAATCCCTATGGCTGAAGCTTTCCGAATGGGTCTGGGCAATATCCAAGAATACTGCCCAGTATTATGCAGGTTACAATGCTTTTCAGAATCTTACAGTGGGAGGCCGAAAAAGGAACGGAAGGGACGCGACAAACGGCGTTTCATACCTTTGCCTTAAGGCAACTAAAGAAATAAAAACCCATCAGCCGGGCTTGAGCGTAAGAATACATCCCGATTCTCCGCAGAAATTTTTGATGGCTGTATGCGACCTGATAAAAGAGGGAACCGGATTTCCTGCGGTTCACAATGACAGGGTTGGTTCCGAAATGCTTATGGCTGCAGGACTTTCTCCCGAGGATGCGCGTGACTGGAGCAATTGCGGCTGCGTTGTTCCTCATTTCAGAAAAATAGGTGAATGGACAGCGGCTGTGAATATAAATCTGGCGGCGCCTCTTGAGTATGCAATTAATGGAGGGAAAAGCAGAATTACCGGTGAAAAAATGGGTTTGGAACCCGAAAAGCCCTTGGATTGCTTTGATGGGGTCAAATTTGAATATTTCAGGCAGCTTGCCAACCTGGTCAGGCATTCGGTAGTATCTACCGTAACAGCCCAGAGGATACATGCTGAATCGGTTCCGAGGCCCTTCATATCGCTTTTGGTTGACGGATGCATGGACAAAGGGGTAGATCTCAGCAAGGGAGGAGCTTTCTACAATGTGGGTCCTGTACTGACCGGAATTGGAGTCGCCGATGCGGCAAACGGGCTTGCGGCAATAAGAGAAATGGTTTTCGAGAAGAAGATTGTAACCATGAAGAACTTAAGTGAAGTTCTTGATTCGGATTGGGAAAATAGCGGATCGTTGAGAGGGCATGCGCTTGAATGTCCCAAATACGGAAATGACGACGATGTTGTAGATGATTTGGCAATTGAGATTACGGATTTCTACAACAGTGAAATAAAGAAATACAAAGATTATTTCGGGTCGGCATTCAATTCGGCTTTTATGGGGATATCCAATTATGTTCCAACCGGAAGCGTGATTGGCGCTACGCCGGAGGGCAGAAAATCGGGTTCGCCTCTCACGGAAGGGGTTTCCCCGCATGCGGGAACAGATGTCACTAGTCCGACAGCAGCCATGCGTTCGGCTGCGAAAATAAATCACGACGTGCATTCCGGAGGGACTCTTTTGAATATCAAGTTGGCCCCGGACATAGTCAAAGACAAACGGGGTCTTGCGAATCTGGCATCGCTGATTCGAGGATATTTTTCTTTGGGAGCCTTTCATGTGCAGTTTAATGTAATAGATGTCGAGAAGCTCAAGGAAGCGCAGACACATCCCGAAATGCACAAGGACCTTCTGGTCAGGGTCGCGGGATACAGCACCCAGTTCGTGAATCTTTCACGGGAAATGCAGGACGCAATAATCGAAAGGACTACCTATGAAGGATTCTAAGGGAATCGTAACCGAAATACAGCGATGGTCTTTGAACGATGGCGATGGAATACGTACGACGGTTTTCCTTAAGGGGTGTCCCCTTAGATGCGCGTGGTGCCACAATCCCGAAACACATGCCATGAATCCCGAACTGACATATAAAAGAGATGCGTGCGTATCTTGCGGCAAGTGCGTGGAGGTCTGTCCCCAAAACGCCTTGAGGCTTTCAGACAAGGGAGTTTTGGTAGAACGTAGATTTTGCGATGCTTGCGGCGTATGCGTGGAGGGCTGCAAGAACAAAGCTCTTTCAATAACCGGAAGAATAATGACGACAGAGGAAGTCATGGATATAATTGAAAAGGATTCTGTCTTTTACAGGGTATCAGGAGGAGGCGTGACATTTTCGGGAGGGGAACCGACCATTCAAAGGGAATTCATGGAAAGCCTACTGGATGACTGCCAAGCTATGGGAATAGATACAGCAATCGAAACTGCCATGCATTTCAGATGGGAAGACGTTGAGCCCATACTTGGAAAAGTCGACATGATATTTGCCGACATAAAGCACATGGATTCGCCACAGCATGAAAAATGGACAGGAGTAGGGAACGAGGCCATCCTTGAAAACCTGAAAAGGGCAAGCGCCCTGGGTAAGGAAATAGTTGTAAGAATTCCCCTAGTAGAGGGCATAAACGATACGGATAAAAACATTAGGGATACAGTGGATTTCATCAATGACAATCTTTCGGTAAAGGGGGTGGAGCTTCTTCCCTATCATAATCTTGCCAGGGATAAATACGAATCGCTTAACAAGTCTTTTGCAGAAGGGCTCCGTAGACCCTCGAAGGAAAGAATGGAAGAGATAAAAAAGGCATTCAGCATGAGCGGCATAAAAACAGTAAGCTTTGCATAAAAGAATATGACTTATTATTAATACCCTTCGACATGTCAACTTAGAGGCAAAACGAAAGGCTTGAAAAATTCTGGCAAATGGTCATATGGAAATAGTAAAGGCGAATCCAATAAGCCTGTACTATTTCTTGACCTGCTTTGGTGTTTTATAAACGAATTCGCAGGCAGGGTATCTGAATAGACTATCTTGCTTGGTTTTGTCGGAATGTTAAAAAAAGAAAATGGCGAAAAATAAATTCCTTCAGCTCTTTTTTTTAACCGTCACAAAACCGTCACATTCCCCGGGTAATATGTAGTCAGACAAGGAGATACATAAAAAACGAAAGGGGAATTGAAATGAAAAACAAGACAAACAAGAAGGTCCTAAGCGTAGTATTTGCGGCGTCAATGTTGCTGGCGATGGGTGTTACGGCTTTTGCGACAGAAACAACCGAAACAGGCACAAACGAAAATGCGAGAGGGTATAACAGGCAAGCATCCGAAATGAGAGGCAGGACGGGAACCGAAAGAGGAGCCATGAAAGCCCCAGGGGTCAGGCTCGCCATAGGCGACAGACTTCTCGATGAAATGGTGGAAAACGGCACAATCGAAGAAAGTGATGTGGAAGCCATAGAAAGCTTTCTTGAAGAGCAAAGGGAACTTGCTCCCGAAGAACGCGCACATCCTGAAGAAGGAGAAGGCCCGCTTGAATTCCTTGCTGGAGAGGGCGTGATTTCCCAGGAAACAGCGGATGACATTAAGGCAGGTCTGGAGTCTTTGAGGGAAGAAAAAAGAGAAGAGTTTGAACAAAGCATAATCGACGAGGGAATCCTTGAAGATTACGAAATTGAAGAAGTCCTTGAATTCATGGATGACTACAGGCAAGAAAGAGAAGAGATGCGTGATGAACTCTCGGAAATGACCAGGGAAGAGCGAAGGGAATACATGGAAGAGAACAGAGAAGACTTTCAGGGTCCCCTTGAAGAAATGGTCGAAGAGGGATTGATATCAGACGATCAAGCCGATGCAATAAGGGACCTCATGCCAAGAAACGGGCAAAGGGATTTCAGGGATGGAAGAAACAACTTCAATCCCAATATGGACAGAGGCACAAAGAACGGAGTGCCTTTCGAAAGCAGAACATGTGATAGATTCACTCCCCTCATGGACGCAGAGGAACTATAATAAAACTTGCCGGTAAAATGCGCAATTCCTGCATAATGCAGGGATTGTGTTTTTTATAAAGAATATATATTCATACGACAAATGAACCGGGGGAACAGATGGCAATAAAAATATTGGTTGCGGATGACGAATCGAGAATAAGGAAAATAATCGGAGACTACCTTGCGAACGAGGGGTACGATGTCGTTCAGGCGGAAAACGGCAGAAAAGCCCTTGAAGCTTTCTATATGAACGACGACATAGATCTGGTAATACTCGATGTCATGATGCCTGAAAAAAACGGGTGGCAAGTGTGTGAAGAGATTCGTGAAGAATCGGATGTTCCTGTAATTTTTCTTACCGCTCTGGGTGAAACCCACGACGAGATAAAGGGGCTCGATCTGGGGGCCGACGACTACATACCAAAGCCTTTCGGATACGAGCGTTTCATGGCAAGAGTCAGATCGGCTCTCAGGCGCGCAGGCAAAAGCAATGAGGCCAAGTACAAGGTCTATGACCTT
>PKTO01000131.1 GCA_002869095.1 Clostridiales bacterium | reverse complement strand
GGCCGCGAGAAAAGCTGTAAGCTCGGGAACGTCGCATCGGTCGCCCATGTTTGAAAGGGCATTTTTCCTGTTTGCTCCAAGCTTCATTTCTCCGATTGTCTTTTTGAACTCCTCAGAAAGAGGCCCATCCATTTTTTCAACAATTTTTCCCAAAGCCCCATCGAAGGAAATCCCCGCTTCCACACATACAGTAATCAAGTCCAATGCATCCGGCATTTCGTGCTCAAGCTGAAGCTTGCGCTCTTTAGCTATTCTTGACAGCATTGCCCGTGGAAAGGCGTTTCCAAAAAGCATTGCCACCATTGCGGAAGAATATGCCTTTACGGGGTTTTCCAACACCGTTGCCAGATAAATCCCCAATAGAATGGGCAGTATCAATCCTGTACCGAGTCTTATTGTTATCCATCTGCCCTGAGTCATTCCCCACGGCGTACCGGCACGGGCTATGTCCAATCCGATTGCCTTTATCATCCTCTTTGGAGTTATGTTTTCTATGAAACTGTTCAGCCTTGCGAGTGCAGGCTTGATTATCCTTTCACGGAACGGGCTGTCAAGCTCGCTCTTTTCTTTATCGCCTACGCAGCTTTTAGCAAGCGCTTCCAGCCGTTCTTCTATTCTTATTCCATCCTTACCCAATCCCGACAAAATCAATTGCATGATAAAAAACACACTGATTCCTGCAGACACCGCTATGGCTTGCGTCACGATAATACACCTCCTATAGTTTTATGTCCACTATTTTCTTTATTGCCATGTAACCCAAAATCTCGCTCACGACCGCGCCTCCAAGCATTATTTTGCCCAAGGGGTTTTCTATCAGAAGACGCATGTACTCCACATCTATGAATGTGATTGCAAGCCCGAGAAGTACAGGCAGCATAGCCACAATTATTCCCGAGAATCTGCCTTGCGCAGTCAATGTTTTCACTTCCGTCTTTATTCTGACCCTGTCCCTGATTGTGGTCGTTATCTGGTCAAGTATTCCGGAGAGATTTCCGCCCGTCTGGCGTTGGATCATTATTGCCGTCACCATCAGTTCAAGGTCATTGCTAACCACCCTGTCTGCCAAGTTTCTCAAGGCCTCCTCGGTTTGCACCCCAAGACGCATCTCCCTCAAAAGCTTGCCGAACTCGTCAGCCATGGGATCCGGCATTTCCCTTACAACCGAATCGACAGCCTGCATGAAGCTGTGCCCCACCTTCAGCGAATTCGAGATGAGGGCTATTGTGTCTCCGAGCTGGTTGTTGAAATCCTTGTAGCGTTTGTTTTTCTTTCTCGCAATGAGCATGGGCGGCAGTAAAAAACCAAAAGCCGCTCCGACAAACGCAAACAAATTAAGTCCCCCGGCCAATTTGAACAAAATGGCGAGAATGCCTGCCGAAACCATTTGAAAAACCATTATTTCTTCGCCTCTAAGAAACAGTCCCGCCCTGAGTGCTTCCTTTTGTATATGTGCCGAATAACGCTTGCCCAGTTTCATTGATTTGACAATCTTGTACCATGCCTTGTAGATTCCCAGGGTTTTTATGTCGGCAATCCTTTTTCTTTTTCTTTTTTTCCTTGGGTTTGTTTCCTTGTCCTTCTTTCCTGCATAAAAATTCACGCGGTCGATTACCCGGTCATTGAAGATCGACTTGTAAATAAAAAGATACGCCGTTAAAAAAACAGCCAATGAAACGAGTATGGAAATCAACGCAATCATGTCGCCAGCTCCTTAAACCAAGGGGTTTGGGATTCCCTTGGATTCCATTTCGCCGATGAAGCTCGGCATTATATTCATGAATTCAAAATGTCCTTTTACTTTCCCCTCCGGGGTCATGCCCTGCTGTATGAACCTGAAAATGTCCTGCATTATTACGATGTCGCCCTCCATTCCCTGAACCTCTGATATGTGGGTGATTTTCCTGCTTCCGTCTTTCATCCTCGACTGGTGGATAACAAGATGAAGAGCCGAACCTATCTGCTCCCTTATTGCGCGGACGGGAAGGTCCATGCCGGCCATAAGCACCATTGTCTCGAGTCTGGAAAGCATATCCCTGGGAGAATTGGCATGTCCTGTTGTTATTGAACCGTCATGCCCGGTATTCATTGCCTGCAGCATGTCGAGCGCCTCTCCGGACCTTACTTCCCCTACGACTATCCTGTCGGGCCGCATCCTCAGGCTGTTCTTTACCAGGTCCCTTATGGATACTGATCCGCTCCCTTCGATATTTGCCGGGCGGGTCTCAAGCCTTACCACATTCACCTGGTCAAGCCTGAGTTCAGCCGCGTCCTCTATGGTTACTATTCTTTCCTCATTCGGAATGAATGATGAAATTACATTGAGTGTCGTTGTCTTGCCGCTTCCTGTTCCACCCGATACAATTATGTTCAGTCTTGCAAGCACGCATGCCTTTATGAATTCCGCCATTTTGGGGGTCAGCGTACCGAAAGAGACAAGATCCTTTATCTGGAAAGGCTCCTCGGAAAATTTTCTTATGGTTATTGACGACCCGTCGATTGCCAGCGGCGGAATTATTGCATTTACGCGAGATCCGTTGGGCAGGCGTGCATCCACCATGGGAGAGCTTTCATCAATCCTCCGACCCAAGGGGGCGACGATTTTTTCTATTATGTGGTTGACATGGGCATTGTTCTTGAATTCCTTGTCGGTCAAGATGAGCTTGCCTTTCTTCTCGACAAAAATCCGGTCATGCCTGTTTACCATTATTTCGGTCACATCCCCATCTCTCAAATAGGTGGTTATGGGTCCGAATCCCATTATTTCGTCAACCAGCTCCTGAAATATGTCAATGAAAATCTTTTGGTCTATTTCGAGTCCTTCCTCTTCGAGAATCTTCTGCAGCAACTTTTCTATCTCTTCCTCGAGCTGCTCCTGTTCCTCTTCCATAGTCTCAAAATTCAGATTGTATTCCTCAACTATTCTGGCTTGCACTTTTTCTATCAGCCGGGCGTATTCAAGCTTTTCAAAGCTTTTCTGGCCGGATGGCGTTTTTCTTGCATCCACCCCGAATTTTTGGTTTTTTCCCAATCTTTCTTTAAGAGTCACGCCGACGCCCCCTATCTTTTAATTATGCCCTTGCTTATCCTGCCGAAAGCCTTGTTTGTTTTACCAGATCCCCTTGTGCTTATATGGGGAACACCCTTGTTCACTGCTTTTATAAGGGATTTCTTCGCTTCAGGAATTTTATAGTCAATCTTTCTTTCGAAAATACGTTCCAGGTCGGCGTATCCGATACCAAGCTTGGGATTTGCCATGTTGACGAGTATCTTGATTTTTTCATCCGGATATTCAAGCGATTTCATTATCTCTATTCCGATTTTCACATTTTTTACGGAAACTATGTCCATTGCAGAAACCATGAATATTTCATCCGCGAAATCAAGTGCGGCCAGGGTTGCGTCGCTGAAGCTGCTTGCCATGTCTATGACGACATAATCGTATGTCTGCCTCAGGAAGGATAAAATCTCCCTTATGGTCTCCCCCCCTATATACTCTGCGTATTCGGGGCTTGGAGGCGATGCCAAAACCATCAGGTTGGCCATGTATTCGGTCATCAAACCGTTTATTGTCGAAGTGTCTATGCTGGCAGTCTCCTCCATTATGTCTGCAATGGTCATTTCAGGCTCAAGGTTGGCCATCAATGCCACATCTCCGAATTGAAGGTCCAAATCCACCAACGCTATCCTTCCCCTGCTTTTTTTTGCCATGTCCACTGCAAGATTGAGGGCTATGGTTGTCTTGCCCACTCCACCCTTTGTGCTGAAAATCCCTATTATGCGGCCGTCCTTTTTATCTTTTCTTTCGTCGGTTGCCTTGGGGATTTCAAATTTGACGCTTTTTTTGTATGTCAGCCGTATTGTGCTTATCAGCCTATTGATGTCTAGAGGCATGGTTATATAATCCTTTGCGCCGCTTACCATCGCTTTCCTTACCTGTTCGGCCCCGATCTCCCTTGCCATTATTATTACAGATGTGCTCCTGCATGTCTCGGTGATTTTTTCGCAAGCCTCGTATCCGTCCATTTGCTGCATTTCGGAATATATTAGCACTATGTCCGGCGTAAGCCTTTCCGCCAGTTCCACAGCGGCAGGCCCTGTATCCGCTTCTCCAACCACTTCTATTACTTTTTCCGTCATAAGATACCGCTTTATGAGCTCGCGGGTGTCTCTCCTGTTTTCCGCTATCAGAACACTGATTTTTTTACCCATTTCAACCCCCCCTATCTGGGAATGACTATCTTGCCCTTGTCGGTAACAAGATCATTCCTTACAACACCCGGAGTATAGTATAACGAATCGTCTCCAAAAGGCCTGAGGGCCAGTTTTATGCTCCCCATTTCCTCTCCCAGCACAAGCTTTTC
>PKTO01000314.1 GCA_002869095.1 Clostridiales bacterium | reverse complement strand
CCTGAGCTGAAGTATCGACACCTCCGCTCCTATGGATTCGGGAATCGAATACATCTGCTGGTATGTCGGAAGCACGGATATGACCTTGTCCCCCGGCTCGACTGTGGAAGTCAAGACAAGATTGTTCGCTACGATTGCTCCGTGTGTGGTTACTATGTTGTCTTTTTTGGCTTTCCCGTAAAGACCTGCTATTTGATTCCTGAGCCGGTCCGATCCGAGAATCGCGCCGTATGTCAGGTGCATCTTAAGCATGTCGCCGACAACCTTTTCCTTGGGTTCGCCCGAAAGCTCAATAAGCTCCTCCAATACAAATGACTTTACGCAAGTCTCAGCCAGGTTCCACTCGCAGTCGTCCTCGTATTTGTTCATCCACATCTCAACACCGAAATCTTTGATTTTCATTTGGCATTCTCCTTTTTACAAGTCTATAGTTTCGCCTATTCCAAGCGACTCCGCCATGTCCAAAGCCAATTTGGAAACCATAAGGTCCTGCAGGGCTATTCCCGTTGAATCGAAGACGGTTATGTCTGCATCGCCAATACGGCCCTGAATCTTTCCTGCTATCGCCTCCCCTATCTCCGGAAGCGGTTCGTCCATTCCCACTATGCCTTTTTTCACCGCAGTCTCAGTTTCTCCGACCGAAGCCGCCTGACCCCAATCATCTACAAATACCCTTGCTGTTTCATATATCCTTTCGTCTATCTCCTGCTTTCCCGACATGTCGGCACCGATGCAGCTTATATGTGTGCCGGGCTTTACCCAATCCTTCAAAATCATTGGCTCCCTCGAAGGTGTCGCCGTTATTATGATGTCGCTTTTTTTGACTGCCTCCTCAAGTTTAGCCGCCGGCTCGAAAACTGCTTTCAATGCAATTCCCGGAAACATCTTTTCGAGCTTGTCCTTGGCCGAGATGCAAAACTCTTCCGCCTTGCCCTTTGTCCTGGGGCTGTGTACCATTACCTTCCGGATACCCGGCATGGCCGTCAAAACCGCCCCTATCTGGAAGAGAGCCTGGTGGCCCGTTCCAACCATGAGCATGCTTTCAGAATTTTTTCTTGCAAGGTATTTGGCTCCTATCGCCCCGGCGGCGCCGGTTCTCATTCCTGTCACATGCTCCGCGCTCAGAAGCCCTTTGGGAACACCTGTCTTGCCGTCAAAAACCAGTGTGGTGCCGATGAGGGGAGGAATGTCCCTTTTGCTGTTGTCCCCGAACCACGAAACAAGCTTGAGTCCGAATATGTCTTCATCCTCAAGGTATCCTGACTTTATGTCCATGTCCGCGACGCCTCTCTCGAATTCATGGAAGACCATAGGGAACACATCCGCTTTCTTTTCAAATTTCAGGACATAAACCTTCTCGACGGCATTTATTACAGACTCCATATCCAATACCTTTTTGATGTTCTCCTGATTCAAAACCCTTACTTTGAACATTTCATTCCTCCTTGTCGCATTCTTTTAAAAGACCCCTTGCCATTTCCCAGGAAATATTGCCGCCGGAAATTACAAGGGCGGTTTTCCTTCCTTCAAAAATTTTTCTGTTTTCAATGAAAGCCGCGTAGCAAATTGCGCTTGACGGCTCGCACATAATGCGTTCATCCTTCATCATTGAAACGGTAGCCTTCTTGATCGCTTTCTCGGAAACCAACAGCACATCATCAATGCACCTTGAAGCCATTTTAAAAGGGAGTCTTCCAACCCCTCCTATCAGGGCGTCGCAAACGCTTTGGCCCGATTCGTAATACTCGTAGCATTTTTTGTCCCTGATGGAATCCGCCATTGCCGGGCAAGCCTCCGTCTGCACGCCTATCACCCTTATGCCGGGATCAAACTCCTTTGCGTATGCGCCTATTCCGCATATGAGTCCTCCCCCTCCGATTGGAACAACAATCGTGTCTATTCGCGGGTTTTGGCCCAGGATCTCAAGCGCCACAGTGCCTTGCCCCGCAAGCGCATGCTCGTCCTCGTAGGGACTTACTTCGACAAGTCCCCTTTCGCTTATTTTTTCTTCTGCAAACGAATGCGTCTCGTCAAAATTCTTTCCAACTCGGTTCACCTTCGCTCCAAAGCTTTCCATTTTTTGAACTTTTGGAACAGGAGTGGTTTCCGGCACGAATATTTCAACCCTTTCCACACCCAGAAGATTCCCTCCATATGCGAGCGCAGCTCCGTGGTTTCCCGATGAAACGGCCGTAACTCCGCGCCGGATCTCATCTTCTTTGAGCGAAAGAAGCTTGCTCATGACTCCCCTTATCTTGTAGCTTCTTGCTATGCGCTGATGGCATTCCAGTTTCATGAAAACTTCCGTCTCATCCGAGCTGAGGTGCAGGCTTTTCTCGAGTTCTGTTTTTGAAATCCAAGGCGCGATTTTTTCGTATGCCTTTTCGACTTCCTTCTTTCCAACCATATTTGCCCTCCTCCATTCTCTTTTCTATACATTATAACAGTATTGCCGGTCAAAACACTTATGACTCCCTGATATTTTCGTAATCCAAATTATTTTTTTGCAAATTGCAAAAATTTTATTGACACGGCTTTAATTATTATTTATTATTATTAACAATAACTTAATTCATGGTTTCATTTCAAGCGCAAATGCTTTCGTTTCAATGAAATCATGAAATCAATAAACCCAAAATAAAAGAAGGAGGAAAAATCAATGAAGCCAACATGGAATGAAACACCGTTTTGTCTCAATGTCAATCCAAAAGCCTCACCCAGACCCGTAGTAAGGGGTGCCGGCGAATTTACAAGCAAAAAAGAGAGTGACGAAAAATATTTTGGCGACATTGTCTCCATCCGGCCCGGCGGCGAAAAAGCTTGAAGTGCCAGTTTTGCAAGGTCTCGCGACGAAGCGACTTCGCAATTCCCGCGCATTCTATCGAAAAGAATTCTTCATATTTGAAATAACCATTGACAAGTATCAAGTTGTCGAATAGAATCATCGTTAACAACTTAATCGCAAAAAGCATTGATTGGGACGAGTAAATTTGCAGATTGGTCACAGAGAGCCGGCAATGGTGGAAACCCGGCACCGAAAAACATTTTGAATGGACCCATGAGTTGGCGCTGAACCCGCGAGAGCGGAAGTATGCAACACGGGATTCTCCCGTTACAGAGATAGGATATAGGCTGGTCCCGTATCCGATGAGATGGCCGAAATGCTTTTTCGGCAAACACGAGGTGGTACCGCGTTAATACGCCCTCTGCAGCAATTGCTGCAGAGGGCTTTTTTATTTGTTCAAAGGGGGGATTTGAGATGGAACCTGCGTGGCGCATAGAATCCGATGAAACAGACTGTCAATCAAAAAAAAGAAACCGAAATCCAAGGAGGATATGAAATGAAAAACAGAAACGGATATTTTGGAAACTACGGCGGCGCCATTGTGCCTCCGCCCCTCGAAGCGGTTCTCAAAGAACTTGAAGAAGCCTTCTTCAAATACATCGAGGATTCCGATTTTCAAAAAGAATTGTCATATTATCAAAAGGAATACATAGGCAGGGAAAACCCTCTCTACTATGCTCAAAGCCTTACCGAAAAAATCGGAGGAGCCAAGATATACTTGAAACGCGAGGACTTGAACCACACCGGCGCCCATAAAATAAACAACGCGATCGGACAGGCCCTTTTGGCCAAGCGCATGGGCAAAAAGCGCATAATAGCTGAAACCGGCGCCGGGCAGCACGGAGTTGCAACTGCCACAGCATGCGCTCTTTTCGGCATGGAGTGCATAATATACATGGGCCAAAAGGACACCGAGCGCCAGTCCTTGAATGTATACCGCATGAAGCTTTTGGGTGCCAAGGTAGTCCCTGTGACTGACGGTGACGGAACCCTCAAGGAAGCTGTGGACGCAGCGCTCAGCGATTTTGTGGAAAACGCAGAGTCAACCTTCTATCTTCTCGGTTCGGCGGTCGGCCCCCATCCCTACCCTGTAATGGTAAGGGAATTCCAGAGCGTAATCGGCAAGGAGGCCCGAATTCAGATACTGAAAAAGGAAGGCCGTCTGCCGGATTACATTGTGGCATGCGTAGGAGGCGGAAGCAATGCCATAGGCCTTTTCAACCCTTTCTATGACGACAAAGAAGTCAAAATTGTCGGGGTTGAGCCTGCGGGCAAGGGCCTCGACACCCCGGACCACGCCGCAACCCTTACAAAGGGCGTTCCCGGACTCATACACGGATTCAAGTGCTACAATCTCCAGGACGAACACGGCCTCCCGCTTCCCGTTCACTCCATAGCTGCGGGACTCGACTATCCCGGTGTAGGCCCCGAGCACAGCTTCTACAAGGATTCGGGCCGGGCGGAATATGTTGTTGCCACAGATGCCGAGGCTCTCGAGGCATTCGCGGTGCTTTCCCAGGAGGAGGGCATAAT
>PKTO01000259.1 GCA_002869095.1 Clostridiales bacterium | reverse complement strand
AGTTGGTCAGTTGGAAAGAAAAAGCGTAAAGGGCAAAAAACGAATTGACGGACCATTTTGTTTACTTCCATTGTGCACTGCCTACTGTCACTTGTCACTTGTCAGTTACAAGGAAAAACAATTTTGAGAAACAGAAAAGCAAAGCGCACTAACCGAAATTTTGCACTTTGCTCTTGCTTTGTTTTTGCCTTTTCTTTCAACTTGCTGCTTTCCACTTTCTACTGCTCTTCCCATCAGTCTTCGGGCATGAGAAGTGTGGCGAGTATGTCGAGCTTATTGTCCATGTTGTCGAATGCGTCTTTTATGAATTCGACATTGTCTTCAACGGTCATCAGGCTGTCCTCGATATCGGTCGCCAAATTTTCTATTGCATCGACCCTGAGATTCTTGGCGATGGTGTCCTTGAGTATTTCTGAAACCTCGGATTCGATTTTATCCAACTTTTTTTCTATTGCCTCCAAGCGTGCCTCAAGCCTTGTTTCTGTGTTGTTCATTGCTTAATCCTCCTTTGTAAATAATTGACAAAGAACATATGTTCGACTATAATTATCGTATCATTATTTGGGGTGTTCATTATGAAAAAGAAAGGATTGAATCTTGATGATCCGGTGTATCTGTTTCCCAAGTATGCCCCTTCGAGGGGAGGGGCCACGGATATCGCCTTTGTCGATAAAAGCGTAAAAACTGAATACAGAACCATGAAAACCGTTGTAAAAAACATTTATTTCAAGGCCTGCGTCGACAGGCAAGCCATGAGGAGAATCGGCTGCGAGATTACAGGCAGGAAAAATCTGGTTCCGCTTCTTGTAAACTCGAGAATACTTCTTGCTCCCTTCAAAATGAGGAAGCCGCTCGTCCGGGGCGATGCCTGCTACGGCTATGCCAATTATTTCGCCATTGAAGAAATAAGCGAAGACGGGCACACTTGCCTCATCCGCTTTTTCAACGGGCTCACTATTCCCGTACTGGGTTCGGCGGCGTCTGCAAGAAAGCTTTACGGAGACGCTTCGCTTATTGCAAAGTCGGACATATTGAAAGCCTGTGGCTGCATGGAAAGCGATTCGTCTAGTAATTATTTCTACGGAGCGGAAGGAAATCCTGCAAGCAAATCCGATATAGAGGAATTGAAGAGGGAATTGTGGAGAATAAGGGAAGTCCTGGGCTTGTGAAGTGACGATTAATGGGAAAGGAATTTGCCGCTTGGTATGGTAGAATGTAAAAGAGAAGAAATAACAAGGGGCAAAAGGCATGGAAAAGCAAAGCAAAAAAAGCAGGCGGAATGCAGAAATCCTTTAATGGGGACTGTTGCTGCGGGCTTCCTGGCATAGGAGAAAAAATGTCCATAGAAATCGAAGGCGTAATAAAGGAAATAAAATTTCATGCGGAGGACACGGGCTACACCGTGGCCCTGTTCGAGTCTGACGGAGAGTCGCTGACTGTTGTCGGGGCCCTGCCTTCTGTGCATGAGGGAGAGCACTACAGGCTCGAGGGCGACATGGTCTACCATCAAAGGTATGGGGAACAGTTCAAGGCCGAATTGGCGGAAAAGGTCATGCCTGACACCGAAAACGGCATAGTGAATTATCTGTCGTCCGGCTTGATCAAGGGAATAGGGCCCAAGCTTGCCGAGAGGATTGTGGAAAAGTTTGGCGTTGAGACCATGGACATAATAGGATACTCCCCCGAAAGGCTTAGGGAAGTGAGCGGCATAGGAAAGTCCAAGCTGGAAAGCATACTCCTGTCCTTCGAGGAACAGCGGGAAATGCAGGAAGTCATGATAGGGCTTCAGAAATACGGCATTTCTACAGCCTACGCTTTGAAGATATACAAGAAATACAAGGACGAGGCCTTGTCCATAATGTCTGAGAATCCATACCGGATAGCCGACGAAATAAGCGGAATAGGGTTTCGCCTGGCCGATCGGATAGCAATTAAGATGGGCGTCGAGCAGGATGATCCCGGAAGGATAGCATCCGGCATCAGGTATGTGTTGAACTCTTTCCAGCAGGAAGGCCACACTTATGCCGGCAGGGACGAACTTGTCAAAAAGTCCGCCGAAATGCTGGCGGTTTATCCCATGCAGGTTGAGGACATGATTTCAGAGATACTGGTAAAGGGCGACGTCTTCGTTGAGGACATAGACGGAGAGAGGGCGGTCTACGGGCAGATGTACCATGTCGCCGAGACCGGAGTCGCCAGGATGCTGACGGATCTTGCGCTGGCCAACTATGGAAATCCGGGCATAATCGTCGAAAAGGAAATAAAGGATCTTGAGAGCCAGGAGATTTCACTCGCGGAAAAGCAGAAGCTGGCGGTAAAAAGGTGCATAGAGAAGGGCATCGTAGTCATTACGGGCGGGCCCGGAACCGGAAAGACCACGACAATAAATTCCATAATAAAGATATTCTACAGGAACGGGCTCAAGGTGACGCTTGCGGCCCCTACCGGAAGGGCCGCAAAACGGATGAGCCAGGCTGCGGGCATGGAGGCCAAGACGATACACAGGCTGCTCGAGTATGCTCCGTCTATGGACGACCGAATGATGATGTTCGGAAGGAACGAGAGCAATCCGCTCCAGTCCGATGTGGTAATCATCGACGAGGTTTCCATGGTGGATGTTCTGCTGATGTACCATCTGTTAAAGGCCATAAAGCCCGGAACAAGGCTCATATTGGTCGGTGACGCCGACCAGCTTCCTCCTGTGGGGCCAGGCAATGTGCTCGGCGATGTGATTGAAAGCGGAATGATACCGGTGGTCCGGCTGGATGAGATTTTCAGGCAGGCCAGCGAAAGCATGATCGTGCTCAATGCCCATAAAATAAACAATGGGTAATATCCGGTAGTCAACCTCAAGGACAAGGATTTTTTCCATATAGTCAAGAGCACTCCCGATGAAATCTTGAATGCAATCGAGAAGCTGGTCAGCGACCGCCTTCCCAATTTCAACGGATACGACCCAATGAAGGACATTCAGGTGCTCACTCCGATGAAGGGCGGGATAGTCGGCACAAAGAATCTGAACGTTTCACTCCAGAGGATTCTCAATGGGCCTTCTCAGATGAAGAATGAGAGAAACACGGGAGAGAGGATATTCCGCGAGGGCGACAAGATAATGCAGATAAGGAACAACTACAATATTAAGTGGAAGTCGGTTGACGGCCTGCGGGAGGGCGAAGGGGTATTCAACGGCGACATAGGCTTCATTTCCAGAATAGACAACGATTCTTCGACCATGGAAGTAATCTTCGACGAGGACAGGAAGATAAGATATGAATTTGCAGACCTTGACGAGCTTCTGCACGCCTATTGCGTGACCATACACAAGAGCCAGGGAAGCGAGTTTCCTGTGGTGGTTATACCCCTGAGCTGGGCCCCTCCAATGCTTCTCAACCGAAACCTCATATATACCGGTATAACCAGGGCCAAGGAGCTTGTTGTCCTTGTGGGTCAGAAAAAGTATCTGCATTGGATGATAAAGAACGAGAAGGGCATGAAAAGGAATTCGGGATTGCTTTGCCGTTTCAAGAAAGTGGCGGAGTTCATGGAAGAAGATGAAACCGAATGAAAAGGAATTGGATAGATGGAGTGGCCGACCTGGTCTTTCCAAGCAACATACATTGCCTTTTGTGCGGACGCCAGATACTTCCGGACGAGAAGTATTCGCTTTGCGGGGGGTGCCGGGAAAGAATGACCTTTCTGCTTGAAAAAAATTGCTGCAAGCGTTGCGGAAGGCCCCTTGCATACCAAGGGGAAGAAGGCTTTTGCGTCGAGTGCGCAGGCCAGAAATTCTATTTTGAAAAAGCGGTCAGCTGCCTTTATTATGACGATTTTTCGCGAAAGCTGATTTTTCAACTGAAATACGGAAAGAAGGAATATTCGGCATTCCACATGGCAGAGATGCTCATGGACCGGCTGGAGGATTCCGGCATTGGGGGATTCGACTTCATTGTTCCTGTTCCGCTCCATGCCAAAAGGGAGAGGGAAAGGGGATTCAACCAAGCCGCTCTTCTCGCGGATTCGCTTGGCAAAATGCGCGGAGAGCCGGTCCTTAAAAAGGTTCTTGAAAGAAACAGGCAAACCGAGGACCAGACCAACCTGGGCAAGAAGGCGAGGTTCGAAAACCTTAAGGGTTCGTTCTCCACGCGTAATGACGATTCCATAGAAGGGAAAAGGATTCTGCTCATAGACGACGTTTTCACTACGGGAGCCACTTCGAGCGATTGTTCCCGGGCCTTGATAGATTCCGGGGCGGGCTCGGTTATGGTCGCAACTGTAGCATGCAGATGAAGGGGCATTTCTCTAGAAAAGGCTCCTTTGCAAACATGTGGAAAATTCCAGAGCAAGTGATTCCTTTTCATCAATAACGATGCAAAGGAGTTTGTTTTTTTGATT
>PKTO01000262.1 GCA_002869095.1 Clostridiales bacterium | reverse complement strand
TTGCTTTTCAAAACATCCTCGATGAACCTGATGAACTCAAAAAGGCTTCCACATGTCCCTTTTGAAAGCGCCGATGCGCGATCCATAAGAACTTTCAGGTTTTCACGGCGCCTTATTCCTCCCGGCATTGCCGATATGTAAGCCATGTAGCCGGATTCAACCGAAAGCGACCAAATGAAATCGTCAAGTTTCATGTATTTCGACATTTTGCTCCATCTTTCCATTTTCGCATAAAATTCATTCAGCTTGATTGAAAGCTTGTCTGTCTTTTCCGTCATGTATGAATTTACGGCTTCATGATAGGTTCCCTTTTGATAAACCAGCCGTATTTGCGTCATTTCCTCTATGGAAAACCCTCCTGCGGGGGAACGGAGCACCGACATTAGCGGCAGGTCCTGCCTCCTGTTGTCAATCAGCTTGAGCAGGTCTACGAGAAGCTTTATCTCGAGAGTATCGAAATAACCACCGCTGTCTTCAGTATAGACAGGTATCCCCTCTTCGCTAAGGACCTCATAAAAGACATCGGCCCAGTTTTTCACGGCCCGTGAAAGTATCACAATGTCCCTGTACTCTATTGGCCGGTAGGCCTTTATTTGCGGATCATAGGTTTCTTCGTTAAGAAGCCTTTTTATGAGCCTGGCGGTCAATACGGCCTCGGCCTGCGAATGGTTGAGCTCGGCCATTTCTTCATCTATCATCCCGTTGTCTGATTCGAAAAGTTTTTCAAGCATATGAATTTCAACCGCTTCCGCACGTTCCGAAAGAAAATCCCTTCCTTCATTCAGTTTGGCATCGGTGTCATATTTAATTTCTCCTGTAGTCTCATTCATTATGTTTTCGAAGACAAAATTGATGGCTTCCAGTATTGTTTTTCGGCTTCTGAAATTCTTGTTGAGAACAATCCTTTTGCCTTCGTTTTTCTCTTCCCCGTACTTCATGTATTTGGAAATGAATATGCCCGGTTCCGCCAGGCGAAACCTGTATATGCTCTGTTTGACATCCCCGACCATGAAAACATTGCCCGAGGAGGCAATCATTCCGATTATTGCCTCCTGCATCCTGTTGTTGTCCTGGTACTCGTCGATGAATATTTGACGGTACTTGTCCTTGAACCTGCCCGCCATCCGTTCATCGCTCAATATGGCCAGGGCGAAATGCTCAAGGTCGTTGAAATCCATGAGCCGTCTTTCGGCTTTTTTATGCAGGTACCTTTCATCGAGATTTTGAGCAAGGCTAGCCAGGCACTCTATGTCCGGCTTCAATTTTCCCATATGCCCGTAGGCTGTTTTTAGATTGCAGTCAATGTATTTCGCCTGAAGTCCAAGTATGCGCTTCTTCAGCTTGTCCCTTCCATTCTTCACTTTTTCAATTTTTTCAATGTCCATAAATTCCTTGTCGGCTTTCCTTATCGGCTTGAGCTTTTCAAAAACCGGGTCCGGCTTGTCCGCGACTTCCTTTGAATAGGCATCAAAGTAATCCTCAATGCCTTTTTCCGCAGACATAACGAGTTTTTCAATCAAATCGCAATCCGACGTCAAGGCCTCCAGATAAGGCAAAGGACCGTCAGGTGTTTCGGCTGTTTTCACGAGTTCGCCATACTCTTTTGAAATGTCGTCCATCTCCATTGAAAGCTGCGCCTTTATTTCCTCAATCCACTCTCCATTTTTGAATTCCTCATACGACTGCCCGAATAAAGAGATGGAATCCTTCATCCATTTCCAAGGCTCCGGCATGCTTTTAGCGAAAGAATGGAATTTTATTATGGTATTTTTAAAAGCCTCGTCGTCCTTGTTGCTGCTGAAAGCCTCTATGAGATTCAAGAATTCAGGAACTCTTTTGGCATAATTTTCTTCCATTATTTCCTCAAGCGCCTGGTCCCTCAGCATGTTCCTCTCGAGGTCGTCCGCTATTCTGAATTCGGGATCTATGTCAATAACGTGGAATCCCGCTCTTATGACTTCGATGCAAAAACCGTGCAATGTTTGGATTGACGCCCTGTTGAGCCGGTTGGTCTGCCTTCTGAGAAATTCCGCAGTTTCCCGGTCTGTTTTGACATCGTCCAAAAGCGCTGTCAGAGCGCCCAGTATCTTCTCGCGCATTTCGGCAGCCGCCGCATGTGTGAATGTGACTATCAGCATTTGGTCGATGTCTATTCTTTCTTTCATCATGATGTCGATTATCCTTGCAACAAGAACAGCCGTCTTTCCCGATCCGGCAGCCGCAGATACAAGAAGGTGGCTTCCCCTGGTTTCTATAGCCTCTTTTTGCTGTCTGGTCCAATCAACCACGATTTCCGCCTCCTTCTTCTATTTCGCCTTTTGATGCTTTCAAATCCTTTTCGATCCTCTCAATCGCCTCTTTTTCAGACAATGGCTTCAGGTTTCTGTATGTGTTTCCGCTCAAATCCTTGTCAAACTGACAGATAGATGAAAAATCGCAAAAATTGCACGCCTTGTCATCGCCCTTCCTGAACGGGGCGGCTTCCATTCTTCCGTCAAGAATTCTTTCCGCGGCATCTCCAACTGCTTTTAGAACAAATTCCAGCAGATTGTCAAATTCTCCCCTTTCGAGCGAGCCGGCACCCTTTGCCGGGCTTGCATACTGCTTGAGCTTGACCGGAATTATCTCGGATGCTTGACCTTGATCAAGCTCCATGTCCATGAGCTTTATGACTTTCTCGTCCCTAAGCACTATCCCCTTCATCTTGAACCTGCTTCTGAATTCGGCTTCCATGCCTCTTTCATCCAAACCCGTGTCCTCGACCATGGGATCGTCGATCTTGAAATAGAAAGCTCCTGCCGGGACAGCTTTCCTGCCCTTGGCTTTCGAGTCCATCAAAGCCGCATTCAGATAAACCGGCAACTGTATCTGCAGTCCGTAGAAGGTGTCTCCAATTTTAAAAGGCTTTTCATACGACTTGTAGTCTATGACCTTTATATAACGGTTTCCCCCGCTTTCACAAATATCCATGCGGTCTATTCTTCCTTCAAGGTTGATTTTTTGCCCTCCCGCCGTTTCAATTACAATCGGAGGCATCTCTTTGTCTATTCCAAAGCCGATCTCGGATGCGGCTGGAACAAATTCACCTTTTTTGACATGTTCAACCGCCATTTCGGCTGTTTTTTTAGCTACTCTTTCGATTCTGTCTGCAAAATACTTGTATCTCTCTGTGCTTTCAAGAAGCTTGCCGTTCCATCCCTCAATCGTCTCCCGGGCCGCTTGGCCCATTATGCCGTCAACCTCTTCCTTTGAAAGCTTGTGCCAATCCTTTCCGCTTTCGGCAATTTTTTTAGTGAACGACTCCACCGATTCATGAAAAATGCTTCCTACGTCCGGGCTCTTCAGTTCATACACCTTTCTTTCGGAAGGCCGGAGCCCATAAGTGACAAAGTGCTGAAACGGACACCTGTAGTATCTTTCGATTCGGCTGCTGCTTGAATGCATAGGCATGCCGTAAAGCCTGGCCGCGACTTCCCTGCCCAGTTTCCATTCCTTGTTGTCGTGAAACAGCGCTTTGCTTGTGGTTTTGAATTCGGATTCGAAATATTTCGACTCCCTTATCCAACACGCCATTGCCTTTTCCGTTTCCGTCATTGGCCGGTGTTCTTCAATATACCGCCTCATGGCCTCAACAAAATGCCCGTAAGCCGCTTTTGGAGCCCTGAAAGTCCTTTCAGGCCTAGGCCCCATATTGTCACCCATTTGGCCCATTTCGGGGAAAAGCTGCTTCAGCCTGCCCGCCAGTATTGAAGGCCTCAGGCTTTGCCCCTCCGCATCGGAAAGCGCATAGCTGAACCATATGAAATCCGTCGGCTTTGCCATTGCGTTGTACAAAGCGAAACGCTCCTCGTCGACCCTTGTGTCCCCGTCCATTGTAACCGGCAAGCCTTTTGACTGCATCACCCTTATCTCTTCGTCAAGCATTATTCCAGCATCTTCGATTACGGACGGTATGACACGGTCGTTTATTCCAAGAACAAACAAGGCCTTGACCCTGTGGGACCTGGTACGCTTAAGTCCGCCTACAAGCACCTGGTCTATGGTGGACGGTATTATTCCGACTTCATGGCTCTCTATCCCCGATTTCAATATTTCGACAAAGGTCGAAATATCGGTCTTTTCATTGCCGCCGACTTCTATGAGCTGGCCGAAGATCTCCATGAGTATATTCCATATCTGCGAATACTCGCTTGCATATTCAAAATCCCCTTCTTGCATCAGGATTTCCACAAAACTTTCAGTCCTGCCTGCGACTCCCCCCGAATCAAGAAATTCATATAGGGCCTCCACAAAGCCCCTTATGTTTTCGGCTTTCTCCATTTCCGCCTTAAGCTTGCTGAACCTGCTCCACAATTCTATGCGGGCCTCCTCCAGAGCATGTCCTGATTCAAG
>PKTO01000221.1 GCA_002869095.1 Clostridiales bacterium | reverse complement strand
TCGCTTTTTGACAAATACGGTCTTAACCATACAGCATCCGACGGCATTGTCGAGAGGGCGAGAAACATAAGGGGAGTAGATATTTCATTTCTTTTAAAAGAGGTCGAAGGCAGCGTAAAAGTCAGCATGCGATCAAAAGGCGATTATGACGTTTCCCAAATTGCTTCTATTTTCGGAGGAGGCGGCCACAAGAATGCCGCAGGTTTTGTTACAAAGCATAGTCTGCGCGAAATCAGCGGATTGCTGATCGAAGAGGCAGGGAAACAATATGGATTCTAAATTGAAATTTGACGGAATTGTCAATGTCATAAAGCCTCCACACATGACATCCCACGATGTTGTAAATCATATAAGAAAGACCCATAACATTTCCAAAGTCGGCCATACAGGCACATTGGATCCTATGGCATGCGGATTGATGACCATATGTCTTGGCAAAGCTACAAAAATCTCGGAATTTTTGCTTTCAGAGGACAAAGCATACAGGGCTGAAGTAACCTTTGGAATTAAAACCGATACTCAGGACATCTGGGGAAACATAATCAAAAGGTCCCATGAAATTCCCGATGAGAAGGAATTATTGAAAGTCATGAAATCTTTCACCGGAAAAATACTGCAAAAGCCGCCAATGTATTCCGCGGTGAGGCACAAGGGCAAGAAGCTTTACGAATTGGCGAGAGAGGGAAAGACCGTTGAAAGAAAATCACGCGAAGTAGAGATAAAATCGTTGGAATTGATAAGTTTCGACGGATCAAAGGCTACTGTCGACGTTCATTGCACGAAAGGAACATACATACGAACACTGTGCGAGGACATAGGCGAAAGTTTGGGTTGCGGAGGCACGATGTCATTTCTTTTAAGGCTTGAATCAGGGCCTTATTCCCTGGCCGATGCCGTGCCGTTCAATAATGAAAATTTGGCTGACAAGATAATAAGAACTGACAAGGCTCTCTATTATTTCAAGGAAATACATTTGGATGAATCGCTCCATATGCGTTTATTCAATGGAAACTCAGTCAAAATACCTCTCGAATATGAAGAAGGCGACTTTTACAAAATATATTCCGGGCACAATTTTTTGGGAATAGGGAAGGTTTTTTCGATTGACAGAAAAAACAAATTTGAATTTGTTAAAATCGTTAAATTGCTTGTATGAATCAGGAGAATACGATGAAAACATACATGAAAATAAATGAAATCAGCGGCATTGAAGGCAATACAGCTGTTGCTATGGGAACATTCGACGGTTTTCATATAGGACACGACAAACTTGTTATGACTCTATTGGAAATTTCAAAAAATAATCATTTGAAAAGTGTGCTTTATACTTTTTCAAATCATCCGAGAGATCTTTTGGCTGACGTAAAAAATCAAACCAAATTGATAATAAGCCCCGAGCAAAAAATGGGCATACTGAAAAAATACAATCCGGACTATCTTTTGTTTCTTGAATTCGACGACTATCAAAAGAATATTGAGGCTGAAGAATTCATAGAGGAAATATTGATCGGCAAACTTGGGATGAAACACATAATTGTAGGTTACGATTGGAGATTCGGAAAGAAAGCGGAAGGGGACGTAAGGCTTCTAAAAACTTATGAATCCAAAGGCTTCTTCAAGGTTGAAGTCATAGAACCCATTAGAATTGACGGGCAGATTGTAAGCAGCACGCTTATAAGAAAATATCTTGACGAAGGACGCGTTGAAAAGGCGAATGAATTTTTGGGACGTCCGTACGAGCTTTATGGACATGTAGTCCATGGAAAAAGCAATGGAAAGAGGATTGGATTTCCGACAGCCAACCTTTCAAAAGAGACAAATTATTGTACCGTAAAAGAAGGAGTTTATGTGACTTTGACATCGGTTTGCGGTAAAAATTATAAAAGCGTTACAAAGGTTGGAAGAAATGTTTCCTTTGATGACAATGAATGCTCGGTAGAAACACACATTTTGGATTTCAAGGACGATATATACGGGAAAACAATATCTGTAAAGTTTCTTTCCAGGGTACGAGACCAAATAAAATTCAATTCATTGATTCATCTTTCCGAAAGAATAAAAAAGTACATAGACTTTGCTATGAATTACTTTGAAAACATTTACTTTAAAGAACAATTGTGATAGTATAAGTTCGCACGGCTGAAACTCTTGCTTTGTTGGGCGAATCACCGACGTCATACAAGGCTGGAGCGGATAAAAAAATGGAGGTGAAAAGAACATGTCAATGTCAAAAGAAACGAAGCTCGGAATTATAAACGAGTACAAGACTCACGAGAACGATACCGGTTCCGCCGAAGTGCAAGTGGCTATACTCACTCATGAAATAAACAGCTTGAACGAGCATTTGAAGGAACACAAAAAGGATTTCCACTCGCGCAGAGGACTGCTTAAAATGGTCGGTAGAAGAAGAAACATGCTGAACTATTTGAAAAGCAAGGATATCGAACGGTATAGAACACTCATTTTAAAACTTGGCTTGAGAAAATAATTATGAGCGGGATTGCCCCGCTCTATTATTTTATATTATCAAATAAAGGGAAATTGACTTTTAAATAGAATTTTAATATAACAATGAAAAGAAAAGATTTATAAGGAGGAAAACATGATAAAAAGCTTCAAGACAGAAATTGCCGGCAGGACGCTGGAAGTTGAAGTGGGCAGAGTGGCCGAGCAGGCAAATGGAGCAGCTTGGTTGAAATATGGCGATACTGTATTGCTTGTAACGGCTTGCACATCAAAATCTTCAAGAGAAGGAATAGATTTTTTTCCATTAAGCGTTGAATACCAGGAAAAACTGTATTCCGTAGGTAAAATTCCAGGGGGATTCATAAAACGGGAAAGCAGACCGTCGGAAAAGGCGATATTGACCGACCGTTTGATTGACAGGCCCATAAGACCTCTATTTCCGGATGGATTCAGAAACGAAGTGCAGATTGTGGCTTCACTGCTGTCCGTAGACCAGAACTGTGCCCCTGATATAGTTGCGATGATTGGATCTTCAATTGCGCTCAGCATATCCGACATACCTTTCGACGGGCCTACCGCGTCTGTTTTGGTTGGAATGATTGACGGCGAATTGATAATCAATCCAAGCAATGACCAAACAGAGAAATCCGATTTGCACCTTGTTGTATCCGGTACGGAAGAAGCCATAATGATGGTGGAAGCTGGAGCAAATGAAATTTCTGAAGAAAAAGTACTCGAGGCCATATTGTTTGGACATGAGGAAATTAAGAAAATAATTACTTTCATAAACGGAATAGTCGCTGAAGTCGGAAAAGAAAAAATGGACGTTGAGCTTTTCAAACCGGATGAGAAAATTGAGAAAGAAATTTTCGATTTTGGTTTTGAAAAACTCAAGGAAGCCGTAAAAACAAAAGACAAGCAGGAACGCAAAGAAAAAATGGACGAAATACAATCCCAGGTTTTCGATGAGTTCATAGAAAAATATCCTGAAAACAAGAACGACATAAACAGCATAATCAAGAGCATGATGAAAAAAGTGGTTAGGGGAATGATTACCAAGGACAAAATCAGACCCGATAACAGGGCCCTCAACGAAGTCAGGGAAATCACATGCGATGTGGGTATTCTTCCGAGGACACACGGCTCCGGACTCTTCACAAGAGGCCAAACACAAGCGCTTACCATAACAACACTAGGTTCATTGGGCGATGCGCAGAGATTGGATGGAATTGGTCTTGAGGAAACGAAAAGATACATGCATCACTATAATTTCCCGCCGTTTTCTGTGGGCGAGGCCGGATTCATGAGAGGCCCGAACAGACGTGCAATTGGACATGGAGCTTTGGCTGAAAGGGCTCTTTTGCCTGTAATTCCTTCCGAGGAAGAATTTCCTTATGCAATACGCCTTGTTTCAGAGGTTCTGAGTTCCAACGGAAGCTCATCACAGGCAAGCGTTTGCGGAAGCACGCTGTCTCTGCTTGATGCCGGTGTCCCAATCAAAAAGCCGGTTGCGGGCATCGCAATGGGACTGATAAAAGAGGATGACGACATATCAATCCTTACTGACATACAAGGCCTTGAGGATTTCCTCGGAGATATGGATTTCAAGGTAGCCGGTACAAAAGACGGTATAACCGCCATACAAATGGATATTAAAATCCACGGAATAAACCGTGAAATTCTTTCAACCGCATTGAAGCAGGCAAGAGACGGAAGACTCTTCATAATGGATAAAATGAACGAGGTGATCGCCGAGCCAAGAGCGGAAATGTCAGAATACGCACCAAGAGTGTTCAGCATGATGGTTGATCCGGAGAAAATACGGGACATCATAGGACCGGGAGGCAAGGTTATTAATAGAATCATAGCTGAAACCGGCGTGAAGATGGACATAGACGACAGCGGACGCGTTCTGATTACAGCAAATGACGCCGCAAGCGGAAAACAAGCCAT
>PKTO01000323.1 GCA_002869095.1 Clostridiales bacterium | reverse complement strand
TCGGGGGCGGAAAAGTATCCGCATAATCTTAAAGTCTATAATTTGTGCCAAATAAAGTCGCTTGGGCTTGAGGAATGGGCCGAAAAACATTCGATGAAAAACAGGGCGCTTTATTTCAAGGGAAAGTTCATGCCGGGAAAGGGACCGGTTCTTTAGCAAAAAGAACGAATTACAAAAAAGGATGAATAGCTTTACAACAAAAGAAAACGCTGCCGGAAGCGTTTTCTTTTGTGATAAAATGGAAACAAGACAAAGTGACAACGGGGGTGCCTTGAATGTATCCGGTTCTTGAAATCAATCTTAAGAAAATAAGGAACAATGCCGAAATTATAAGGAAATTCTGCGGCAAGAGAGGGGTGGAGGTCGCCGGTGTGGTTAAAGGCGCGGAGGCCCTCTTGCCTGTTGTTTCGGCTTTTTTGGAGGGTGGCGTCTCCTGCCTTGCGGATTCCAGGATGAACCATATTCTGAAGATGAGAAAGTGCGGCATAGATGCGGAAATGCTCCTCCTCAGGATTCCGATGATATCGGAAGTGGACGAACTGGTCTGCAATGTCGACATAAGCCTTAATTCGGAGCCAAGGGTGCTGCAGGAAATACAACATGCTTGCGAAAGGAACGGCAGGCACCATGGGGTCGTTCTCATGGCAGATCTTGGGGATTTGAGAGAGGGCTTTTTTGAGGAAGATGAGCTTATTGAAGCGGCACTGGTCGTCGAAAACAAACTTGACAGAGTCCGCCTCAAGGGGATAGGGACCAACCTCGGCTGCTATGGCTCGGTCGCTCCGACATCCGAAAACCTGGGAAGGCTTGTTGCGATTGCAGAAAAAATAGAGAAAAAAATAGGAAGGCGGCTTGAGATAATTTCGGGAGGGGCCACATCGTCCCTCAAGCCGCTTGCGGATGGAAAAATGCCGGAAAGAATAAACCAATTGAGAATCGGCGAGGAAATACTGTGCGCTAGGGACATGGAGGAATATTTCGATTGCGGGATAGACGGCCTTCAGAAGTATGCTTTCGTTCTCAAGGCTGAAGTCGTGGAGGTAAAGACCAAACCGACACATCCCATAGGAGATATGATGGTGAACGCCTTCGGGGAAAAGCCTGCATTTGAAGACAAGGGGAAAAGGAAGAGGGCCCTCCTTGCAGTAGGAAGAGGAGACTTTGGACAACCCGACAAGCTTATTCCCAAGCTTGAGGGGGCCTTTGTGCTGGGGGCAAGCAGCGACCATCTGATACTTGACATCGAGGACTGCAAGGAAGATGTCAAGACCGGCGACGTTCTTTCTTTCGGCCTATACTACGGTCCCACACTTTTCCTATGCGGATCCGACAGTGTGAGGAAATGCTTTTACCAGTAAAATATTAATAATAAATAGAATATACTTAAATATTTAATGAAAATAATCAAATTGTCGAAAATATATAAAGCGTGATGTATAATGCACTTAACGGACATGACCGGTTGCAAATCAATTGAAGGGAAGTGCTTTAATGAATGAAATCGACAATATGATTCTGATTCTTTTGGGCGGAAATGCCCGAATGAGCGCCTCGGAAATAGCGAAAAAAATAAACCTGTCAATACCAGCTGTGACCGCCAGGATTCGAAAGCTCGAAGAGAAGGGCTCAATAATGGGCTATGGAGCCGTGCTCGACAGACGCAAGATAGGCAAGGGGCTTTTGACCTTCATTCTGGTTGATGTTGAAAAAACGGAGAATATAGAAAATTTCAGGAAGGAAATGCTGGGGCTTAAAGAGGTGGTCGAGTGCCACCATATAGCCGGAGAATACGACTATTTGATCAAAGTGGCGGTTGCAGACACGGCTGAGCTTGAGGATTTCATAATGGAAAAGCTCAAAAGGATTCCAGGTGTGGCGGACTCAAAGACCTTCATTGTTTTCTCCAGCATAAAGGAGAACATAAACGGAGGCGAGTATTCATGATGGTGTATTTCAAGGGATTCCTGCTGGGCATGACTCTCCAGCTGTCTGTGGGGCCTGTTTTCTTCGCCCTTTTGCACAAGGCCGTGAAAGAGGGCTTCGCGGAAGGATTCAAGATGGCTCTGGGAGTCGCCCTGGTTGATGCGGCCTACATCGCATTGTCCTTCACTGCCGTATCGGGCTTAATGGCGGCCAATGAGGGAGCGGAATGGTTTGTGCGGGCAGGAGGGGCCCTGGTGCTTTGCTGGTTTGGATTCGGATACATCAGGGGGGCCGGCAACAAAGACACAAAGGCCTGTGAAGCAAAAGCCGGCGGAAGTTTTCTGTACGGAATAAAACTTACCGTGATAAACCCTCTCAGCATAGTTTTTTGGACAGGAACTTTCGGAGCGGTCCTTGCTTCGGGAATGATTACGGGAGGGGTCGGAATAGTGGTTTATGCCGCCGGCTGCGTTTCCGCGACAATCCTTTTCATGACAGGCGCATCCTATATGGGATCGAGAGTCGAGGGGCTTTTGACCCCGGTTGCAATCAAGATGCTTGACAGGGCTGTGGGCGTTTGCCTGTTTTTGTTCGCAGCAAATCTCATTATCAGACAGTTATAAATAATTTTGAAAATATCGAAAAAAGTGTTGACATGCATATGTCGCGCATATATAATTGGGTTCAAATCAAAAAAAATTAAAAGCGTTGACGGAGAGAAAAATATTCAGGATGAGATTACAGAGAATCGGTGGTGCTGAGAGCCGATGTCGAAACGGATATATACTAATCACTCCCGAGCTTCCAAGCCAAAAGGGAAACCGAGTAGGCGAGGACGGATCCGCGAGAGCGGAGTGCCACCGTTACATGGCTAGGGTTGACGGATGAAAGTCTGCGACCTGAAGAGGCGTACTGCGTGAGCCGTACGTGAACCGGGGTGGTAACGCGAGAACAACTCTCGTCCCTGAAATATGTCTTTGGCATGTTTCGTGGATGGGAGTTTTTTTATACCAAAAATTGCGTTGAAAGGGGGACGACAGATGAATTCCGAAAGCATAATCAGGGCGAGAGTAAGAAACGAGCCGGAAATGCTTATGCGTGTGGTAGGCACTATGAGAAGAAGAGGCTTCAGGATGAAAAAAGTTCTCATGGAGGAAGGCAGTATTCCGGATGAAGCTTTTTTAAGCATCACATTGGCCGACGAGGAAAATGATTTCAAGAGGGCCAAGACATATCTTAACAGACTGGTTGACTTTAACGTACTTGAATACTAAAAACGGAGGAAATTGAAATGGCGAGAATGTATTATGAGAAGGATGCGAACTTTGAGTTGATGAAAAAAAGAAAGGTTGCCGTATTGGGGTATGGAAGCCAGGGCCATGCCCACGCTCTGAACCTTAAGGAATCCGGAGCGAGTGTTGTTGTCGGGCTTTATGAGGGAAGCAGGTCTTGGGAAAGGGCCCAAAAAGACGGTTTCAAAGTACTTTCTACAGCTGATGCAGTGGCCGAAAGCGATTTGGTCGTGATGCTTGTGCCCGATGAAAAGCAGAAGAACTTATACGAAACAGCCGTAAAGCCCAACTTGAATCCCGGCGATGCGCTGGTTTTCGCGCACGGCTTCAATGTTCATTTTGGACAGATTGTGGCAGATGAAAGCGTAGACGTGTTCATGGTGGCGCCAAAAGGACCCGGACATCTCGTGAGACGGGTGTATGAAGACGGCAAGGGTGTTCCGGCTCTTTTCGCTGTCCATCAGGATCCATCGGGTCAAGCAAGGGATTTGGCTTTGGCATATGCCAGAGGAATCGGTGCGACCCGCGCCGGAGTAATCGAAACCACTTTCGAGGAAGAAACCGAGACAGACCTTTTCGGAGAGCAGTGCGTGCTTTGCGGAGGCATCACCGAACTCATAAAAGCCGGATTCGATACATTGACCGAAGCCGGATATCAAAAGGAAATCGCATATTTCGAATGTCTCCATGAAATGAAACTCATCGTGGACCTTCTTTATGAGGGAGGTTTCGAGAACATGAGGTACAGCATAAGCGACACGGCGGAATATGGAGACTACACCGCTTCAAGGAGAATGGTGACAAAGGATACCAGAGAAGAGATGAAGAAGATGCTGGGAGAAATCCAATCGGGCGAATTTGCAAGAAGCTGGATTCTTGAGAATGCCGCAGGCAGGCCTTACTTCAATGCGAGGAAGAGGCAGGAGCTTGAACATCCCATGGTAGAGACGGGGAAAGAGCTCAGAAGCATGATGTCCTGGATCCAAAAGTAGCAAAAGACGGAGGAAAAGAAATGATGACAGGAGCGCAAATAATATTGGAGTGCTTGAAACGACAAAATGTGGATACTATATTCGGCTATCCGGGCGGAGCAGTGATACCGCTTTACGATGCCTTATATAAAGACCGAGAATGTTTCACGCATGTGCTTACCTGTCATGAGCAGGCTGCGGCGCATGGAGCCGACGGTTATGCAAGGGCAACGGGAAAGGT
>PKTO01000254.1 GCA_002869095.1 Clostridiales bacterium | reverse complement strand
TATGTCCTCTGTAAGCATGTCAAAATATTTGACAAAGCAAAATTCGTCATTCTCCATTCCATAGACTTTCATTTTTTTCATGGCAAAATAACGTTCCGTGCGTATATGGGATTCGGCAAACATGTCTATGCTGTACCCTGCATGCTCGTACGGTACGGTCAAATCAAAATTATTCATCAATCTTCTTTTCATTAGCTCAATGTATTCTTTGAATTCCATATGCACACCCTGTCTTTCTAATACCCAATTGCCACATCTATCACACCATTATTTTACAACTCTTTTAATGAGTATTTTAAATTTTAACAGTAAAGTGCCTGATATCGGTTCTAAACTGCATATATCAGAACCAAAACGCATTGCGGCTTTTCATACAAATAAAAAACCCTGATTGCCCATCAGGCAATCAGGGTTTTTGAAATTATTTTACTGCTTCGGCTCCCTTTAAAAGTGCATTTTCATTAAGTGGAACCAAATGGGCTTTCGTGGGTCCGAAAACCTTTTTGAATGCTTCTATAACGGTTTCGCTCTTGACAGTTTTTGTAACTTCAAGATATGCTCCAAGCATTACCATGTTGGCGGCTTTGCCTGTTCCCAAAGAAACTGCTATTTCGTTTGCAGGAACATAGTATACTTCGATGTCGTCCCTTTGCGCTTTTCGTTCGATCAACGAGCTGTTTATGAAAAGCTTTCCTCCCGGAACCAATTCCTCTTCGAATTTGATCAGTGAAGGAAGGTTCATTGCTATTACTGTAGTGGCGTCCTTTTCGATAATCGGCGAACCTATCAGGGTGTCCGATACCATTACGGCGCAGTTTGCAGTTCCACCGCGCATTTCAGGGCCGTATGAAGGCAACCAGGAAACTTGTTTGTCTTCAATCATTCCGGCGTAAGTCAAAAGCTTGCCCATTGACATTACTCCTTGTCCGCCGAAT
The DNA here is from genome assembly GCA_002869095.1 of Clostridiales bacterium. GTDB lineage: Bacteria > Bacillota > Clostridia > Peptostreptococcales > BM714 > BM714. The sequence goes on along the minus strand of PKTO01000254.1, from coordinate 3,497 downwards.
CCTGCGCAAACAACCTTTTCGTTCAACATGTTACTCCACCTCCCAAGGATTTCTCAAGTTGCCCATTGGATAGTAAGGCATCATATTTTCCTGGAGCCATGAAATCGCGTCAACAGGAGTCATGCCCCAGTTTGTGGGACAAGTTGAAAGAACTTCAACTATTGCGTATCCTTTTCCCTCGAGTTGACATTCAAAAGCTTTTTTGATGGCTTTCTTTGCTTTCCTGATATTTGCAGGCGTATCAACAGCAACACGCTCAACAAAAGCGGCGCCATTGATTGTGGCAAGCATCTCGGAAACCTTAAGCGGTTGTCCGCAAAGGGATTCGTCTCTTCCATACGGAGCAGTTGTGGCCTTTTGACCTACGAGAGTTGTCGGAGCCATTTGTCCGCCGGTCATTCCGTATATTGCATTGTTAACAAAAATTGTGGTTATTTTTTCTCCCCTGTGAGCCGCATGAACAACTTCGGCCGCTCCTATGGAAGCCAGGTCGCCGTCTCCCTGATAAGTGAATACGACTTTGTCGGGAAGGGCTCTCTTTATTCCGGTAGCAACTGCAGGAGCGCGTCCATGCGCAGCTTCATTCATGTCGCAATTGAAATAATCATACGCCAAAACCGAGCAACCTACCGGAGCCACACCAATGGCATCTCCCAAAACGCCCAGCTCTTCCAGTACTTCAGCCGTGATTCGATGGATAATTCCATGGGTACAGCCGGGGCAGTAATGGAATTCCTTCTCTGTAAGTCCTTGAGTCTTATTGAAAACAACAGCCATTATTTGACACCCCCTAGCAATTCTTTTGCAGCTTCAACTATAGCCTGCGGAGCAGGCACCATTCCGCCGCTTCTTCCATAGAATCCGATTGGCAATCTGCCTTCGTTTGCAATCTTTACATCATCGATCATTTGTCCGCCCTGGCTCATCTCTACACTCATGAGCGCTTTGGCCGTAGCGGGAATTTCTGCAAATGCCTTGTTGGGGAAAGGCCAAAGAGTTATCGGTCTTATAAGACCGGCTTTTATGCCTTCTTGTTCGAGCAGGTCGATTGCATTCTTTGTGATTCTTGAAACGGTTCCGTATGCAACGAAAACTATTTCGGCATCCTCAAGCTTGTATGATTCATATATTACTTCTTTTTCTTCCATTTCCATGTACTTGGCTTCGATTTTCTGGTTCAGCGCCTCAAGCTCAGGAGCTTGGAGTCTGAGGGAATTTACTATGTTTGGTTTTCTTGCTCCCTTTGTTCCTGTTGTTGCCCAGTCTTTTTCGGGCAAGTCCATTTTTTCGGTTTCCTTGAACTCGATAGGCTCCATCATTTGACCGATCATGCCGTCTCCAAGGACCAATACCGGGTTTCTGTAATAGTCTGCCATATCAAAAGCCTTCATTGTGTAGTCAACCAATTCCTGAACATTTGCAGGAGCGTAGACGAGTGTTCTGTAATCTCCGTTTCCGCCGCCTCTTGTCGCTTGGAAATAGTCCGACTGGGATGACTGTATGCTGCCCAGTCCAGGGCCGCCCCTCATCATGTTGACGATAACGCATGGAAGCTCGGCTCCTGCTATATAGGAAATGCCTTCCTGTTTCAAAGCGATTCCTGGAGAAGATGAAGACGTCATGACTCTCACGCCTGCACCTGCGGCACCATAAACCATGTTGATAGCCGCCACTTCACTTTCAGCCTGCACAAAACTTCCTCCTATTTTAGGAAGCTCTTTGGACATGTATTCGGGCACTTCATTCTGCGGTGTTATAGGGTATCCGAAAAAGTATTTGCAGCCGGCTTTTATTGCGGCGGCTCCTACTGCTTCGTTTCCTTTCATTAAAACTTTAGCCATAGGTTTTTATCCCTCCTTTTTATTATTCTCTTTCTACTGAAATTATTACGTCAGGACACATGGTCGCGCAATTGGCACATCCAATGCATTTGTCCATTTCGTCCACGGTCGCCGGATGATATCCTTTGACGTTGATTCTGCTTGTATCGAGTTTTATGATTCCAACAGGACAAACAGTAACACAGAGTCCACAGCCTTTGCATCTTGCTTCATCGAATGTGACTTTTCCCTTTGCTTTTGCCATTCTTTCACCCCTCCTCAAATTATATGGTTTGTCGAGTCCCGAAAAATTACATCCAAATTTCTCTCATGTACAATTTGATCGGGAATATTTCCCCGTCCATTTTTTCTGGAAGCAGTCGGGCAACGTTTTCCAGCGTACTGACATACTTTATGGGAATTCCTAATTCTTCCGAAACTCTTTTTGAAAGCTCCTGTCCGCGCAAAACATCCTCAACTGTGGTTTCCCTCAGCATGTGGGTATTGTTTACGAGACCGGTAACTTTTGTTCCCGTTACACTTTCTATGGAATCGATATGCCTTATTGCGCCTTCAACGGTGCTTGTCTGCTCCCTGTTGGCATTCAATATGCAGAACATATCGTATTCGCCTTCCTTGAAATATTCCTTGTATCTTGCCAAAACTCTGGCTCCTACGGCGTCTCCCCCAACATCGAGGACAACATCGTATTCCTTGTTTTGAAGCGGAGCCGCTACGCTTGCGCTGATTGCCGGCAAGTCAAGAGCGGACTTTCCGTCCAAAGAGTTTGACATTACCCATACTCCCTTTTCCGTCAATTCGTCATGTTTCTCTCTTGACCTGAAATAGGGGTTTACTATGTCGAGATCCGCAATCGCGGATTTTTTGCCCATTTCAGCCAGCTTAACGGCATAATTGACAGCAAATTCGGTTTTGCCGCTTCCATAGTGACCGATTATTATTCTAATTCGTTTATCCTTCAACATTCAATCACCTTTCTTATTAGAAGTACAAGTCATGGAAAAAACCTTTATTTTCAAACATGGGGGTTTGTAGAAGTTTTCTCCAGACTTGTTCTCTTCAGCTTGATTATGCGAGGTATTCGCGCGCCTGCTCTTGGCCCTCAAGAACTCTCAGTGCGCCTTGAGCAAGTGCAGACATCTCGTCCTCTCCGGGATAAACAAACACGGTTCCCAGGAAATCGATTTTTTCTCTGATCCAGCCTATCAAAGTCTCGTCGTAGGCCAATCCGCCTGTCAATACGACGGCATCGACATCTCCCTTCAAAACAGCACCGCAGGACCCAATTTCCTTTGCCACCTGATATGCCATGGCTTTGTATATCAATTCCGCCTTGGTGTTTCCGCTTTCGATCATTTTTCCGACTTCGCGGCCGTCATTCGTTCCAAGATAGGCTACAAGCCCTCCCATGCCTTTAAGCTTTTTCTTAATTTGGGCATGAGTATATTCTCCCGAATAACACATCTTGACAAGTCCTCCTACAGGAAGGCCCCCTGCACGCTCCGGTGAAAACGGTCCTTCTCCGTCAAGCGCGTTGTTGACATCTATCACTCTTCCTAGGGAATGGGCACCGACAGAAACACCTCCGCCCATGTGGGCGACAATGAGGTTTATGGATTCGTAAGACTTGTCCAAATCCTTTGCGGCCCTTCTTGC